>CAYXQK010000144.1:0-5143 GCA_964467445.1 uncultured Syntrophaceae bacterium | reverse complement strand
CTCGTCTGGCCAACCTTCTCATCCACCTTCTGCTCAAGATCCTTTACGGTCAGCTTTTTGCCTTTCTGATACAGAACCTCAATATTGATAAGCTGATCCAGTGCAGCATTTTCCATCTGTGGCATCATTTCCGGGGTTGGCTGCTGGCCGCCCCTGCCCCCGCCCTGGGCGAGTATTTCCTGTAAGGCCCGGTCCCGATCGCCCCTGGTTATGGCTACGCCATTGACTTTTGCGAGCACGGTGCCGGGAGATGCTTGTTCCATGGTAGTCCCCTTTTTCTCGGGTGCAGCCTTCTCTTCGCTAAGGGCTGCTGTGGTCTGCATAAGCAGCAGAATGATGGCATAGCAGAGAGCCTTTGTTGCACTGTTTTGTGAACGGTTTATCATTTGTTCTCCTTTTTAAATTGTTCCTGTGCTTCAGCGCAGCGGAGCGGGATGCCGTTCCCGTCGTAAGGGAACCGGGCTCCGGGAAGATAATTAAATAGTATATTAAAAACACACACACCTGGCCCCAAAGTATGAGACCACGAGGCATGAAATCGCCTGGTTCGTTTTCGGGTATAAGATGTGTTATATGCTATTTAGCATAATAAAACAAGCTTTTATATCGCGGCGGTCGACTGCCGGTCACGGCAGCAGTACTGAATAACCGGAACATGCGCCGGCAGCTTCTTCTAAACATGTGCTTCGCTGGTACCATCATTCATTCCCGCAGTGACGTTCAGGTCCATATATAAAAAAATTACGGCAGAACCATAGTGTTATGATTCTGCCGTACCGTATTAATTTAATGGCAGCTAAGTTTAAACTACGCCGGCTCCAGAGAATTACTGTGAGTACCGGGCGCATTGAAAGCCCTTGCCCAGCTCGCACCACACGCAGGAATCGGGCCGGTTTTCTGTAATCATCAGCTGCGCCTCGCACTTACCGCAGAGATACTCTTCTCCCGGCCTCATGGGCCCTTTACAGGGGGTTATGGTCATGGGGCAAAGCATGGTACAGGAGCCGCAGTGCTTGCAGAAATCTTCCCGTTTGCCCAGAGGAAAATCAACGTGCCGGTCTTTACCGCGACCGACAAATCCGATGGCCCGGGCCTTCCACATTTCCGTACACACCCGCACGCACCGGCCGCACAGTACACAGTCGCTGTTCCTGAAGGGGTAGCGCACCTCCTTTACCCCGCAGCGTACCGCGACGTCCTGGATTGCTTTGGAGTTAGGGGCCTGGGCTACCAGCAGTTCTGCGATGTTTCGGCGCAGTTTTTTTATTTTTTCCGAATTGCTGATTATCGCCATGCCCTCCTGGACATTCAGCGTGCAGGAGGTAGTAACTTTTGACCGGCCATTGCTAATCTGCTCTACAATGCAAATACGGCATGCGCCAATGTCTGAAAGGTTCGGCACATGGCAAAGGTGGGGAATGCAAATTCCGTATTCAATAGCCGCGTCAAGCACACTTGCGCCTTTTGCCGCCCGCACCTGGGCGCCATCAATGGTAAGGGTTACATATTGTTTCATATCTCACCTCATCAGTTGACTGTTACTGCCTGCGTTTTGCACTCATCCGCGCAGATGCCGCATTTGCTGCACAGCTGGGGATCAATGACGTGGGCCTGTTTTTTTTCTCCTTTAATTGCTCCGAGGGGGCATGCGCTAAGACACAGCCCGCAGCCCTTGCATTTCTCCGCATCTATCGCATAGGTAATCAAGGGCTTGCAGACCCCGGCGGGACAGCGTTTCTGGTTAATGTGGGCCGCGTATTCCTCGGGAAAATACCGGAGCGTCGAAATCACGGGATTTGGCGCAGTTTTGCCCAGCCCGCACAGAGATGTTTCCCGCACCGTATCTGCCAGTTCCTGCAGCAGGCCGATGTGCTCAGGCTTGCCCCGGCCGTCGGTGATGCCGGTTATGAGCTCAAGCATCCGGTCAACTCCTAACCGGCAGGGCACGCACTTGCCGCAGGACTCATCCTGCAGAAACTGGAGGAAGTATTTTGCAACATCCACCATGCAGGTGCTCTCGTCCATGACCACCATGCCGCCCGAACCCACCATCGAGCCGGCATCATAGAGGGCGTCAAAATCAACCGGAAGGTCAAACTTGCTGACCGGGAGGCAGCCACCAGAAGGTCCCCCGGTCTGGACTGCTTTAATGGCTTTACCGTTCGTTGCCCCGCCGCCTATACCGTACACAATCGTGCGCAAAGAAGTGCCCATGGCCACTTCCACAAGACCGGTGTTTTTGATGCGGCCGGTGAGTGCGAGAATTTTAGTTCCTTTACTGTTTTTAGTCCCCTTTGCGGCAAACCACGCTGCGCCGTTTTTAATAATGAACGGCACATTGGCCCAGGTCTCAACATTGTTCAGGGTCGTCGGCTTATACCAGAGACCTTCTTCAACCGTGTGCACATCCTTGGGCCGCGGCTCGCCCACTTTACCCTCCAGCGACGCCATCAATGCCGTTGACTCGCCACAGACAAAGGCCCCGCCGCCGCGGGCAATCTCTACGTCAAATGAAAATTGAGACCCTAAAATATTTTCACCCAGAAGACCGTATTCCCGTGCCTGCTGTACGGCAATTTTTGCATGTTCGACCGCCAGGGGATATTCCTTGCGTACGTAGATATACCCCTGAGCCGCGCCAATGGCAAAAGCGCCAATCATCATACCCTCTAATACCAGGTGCGGGTTCCCTTCCAGTACGCTGCGGTCCATGTAGGCACCCGGGTCGCCTTCATCAGCATTGCAGATAACGTATTTCTCATCCCCTGGTGCTTCCATGCAGTCCGCCCACTTGCGGCCGGTAGGAAAGCCGCCGCCGCCGCGCCCCCTCAGTCCGGATGTTTTAATTTCATCAATCACCCGGCCGGATGTCATCTGGAACAGGGTTTTTGCCAGGGCCGCATACCCTCCTACAGACAGGTAGTCTTCTATAGAGCAGGGGTCAACCAGCCGGTTCTGTGACAGCAACTGCCGGTCCTGTGCCTGATAAAATGGAATGTCTGCCTCGGTCTGAATCGTTTTGCCGGAGACCGGATCAACATAGAGCAGGCGCTCGATGACCACGCCGCTCATGACTGTTTTGGAAACAATGTCCTGGGCATCCTCAGGTTTAATATGACAATAGAAAACATTGCCCGGCTCAATAACCATCAGCGGCCCCTGCTCGCAGAACCCATGGCATCCCGAGGCGCGCACCGTGACGCTCTTTTCCAGGCCGTTTTTGATCAGCGCATCTTTCACTGCAGCAATGACGTCACTGCACTGGGATGCCTGGCACCCGGTCCCGCCGCACAGGGTAAGTGTTGTGCGTATGCTTTGCCGCTGCGCCTGAATCTGTTTGCGCAGGGCTTCAAGATCGTTTGCAGTATTGAGCTTGGTCATAGCTGGCCCTCCTCCTTACTGGTGCTGCGTACTGAGTCAATCAGTTTTCTCAGTTTATTGGGGGTCTTGTGGTGATGGTAGTTGCCGTTATGAACCACGACCGGCCCCAGGGCACAGGCGCCGAGACAGTTAACCCGCTCAACCGTAAAAAAACCGTCCTCGGTGGTTGCTCCGGGCTGAATACCGAGCTGACCGTGAACCTGGTCAAGCAACTGATGAGCCCCCCTGACATGACAGGCCGTTCCCGTGCAGATGGTTATTACGTGTTTGCCGCGCGGCTTCAGCGAGAAGGCTTTGTAGAAATTGGCAACCCGGTATACCTCCATGAGCGGGACTCCCAGATCCTTTGAAACGGTCCTCATGGCATCTTCCGGGACATAGCCAAAGCTCTCCTGGACATCCTGCAACACTTCGACCAGCTGCTGGGGCTGGCTCCGGCGTCCTTGCAGAATAGAGTCAAGAGTGGTTGGGGACATATGCGCCTCCTTTGTACTGTTAATATTAGATTGACAGGCCACACAGTAACGGGTAATCTTGCTGGTGTAAATACTCTTAAAATACCAATCTATTGCCTATATTATATAGGCAATATCTATCCCAATTTATTGCCTATTTAATGCCTATTAAATTTTGGCAGGGAGGAGCAGACAGCATGTCACCCGTGCAACCCTCATCATCACACAATCCCGACAATAAACACTACAGCGCCAGCGAAGATTTGTCGTTCCTTTGGCGCATCCCGCCCAGCCAGGAAACAGAACCAGCAAAAGTTGAAATTGCGCTGCGCGAGCGCATCAAGGAATTGAATTGTCTGTACGGGATAGCGCAGCTGGCAGAACGCTATAGCGACTCCATGGATGAACTGCTGCAGCGGCTGGTAAACTTTCTGCCGCTTTCATGGCAGTATCCGGAAATCACCTGTTCGCGTATAGTCTTTGAGGGAACGATTTATAAAAGCAGGGGATTCAAGGTAACCAAGTGGCGCCAATCAGAACAGATACTCTCCTATAATGAGCCGGCTGGAGAAGTTGCAATTTTTTACCGTGAAGAGCGCCCGGCTGCTGATGAGGGGCCGTTTTTGAAAGAAGAGCGCGCATTGCTGGACGCGGTGGCAGAGCGTATCGGCACCATCGCCATGCGCATATCTGCTGAAAGGGAGTTGCAGGAAATAAATAAGCAGCTCACGCTGGAGCGAAAAGCCCTGCAGGAAACCAATGCTGCCCTGCGCACCGTGCTGGCACGGATAGAAGAAGAAAAAAAGGGCATACACAAAAATATACAGGCAAATGTTGATAAAATATTAATGCCCATTGTGAGCGCCCTGTCTGCGGAGCTGCCGAAAGTTCAGAGAAAATATGTGGAGCTGCTGAGGACCAATCTGGAGGAAATTGCTGCGCCGTTCATCAGCCAGCTGTCTCACCAGCATCAGTCGCTGACGCCGACAGAAGTAAAAATCTGCAACATGATTAAAACCGGGATGCGCACCAAGGAGATCGCGGAGATTCAGGGGGTTTCCGTCGCTACGGTCAACCGGCACCGGGAGCATATTCGCCGCAAGCTCAAAATCGCCAACAGCGAGGTGAATCTGACGACGTACCTGCAGACCAGCATGGGGAAGGCGTAGTTATTTTGTGCCAGACTCGTTCAGGTTCATACCCATGCGCAGATTGGTCCGGGAATAGTGAGCACCGGCATCAAGCTGTTCGTGTTTAAAGCCCGCTTTTTCGTAGAGCTTAATGGCCGGCTCAAGGATGCTGTTGCT
>CAYXQK010000143.1:0-10489 GCA_964467445.1 uncultured Syntrophaceae bacterium | reverse complement strand
CTCCAAAGCGCAGTTGCCGGCGAGGATCATGAGGTCGGCCCAGGAGATTTTTTTGCCGTATTTCTGCTTGATCGGCCAGAGCAGACGGCGCGCCTTGTCGAGGTTCACGTTGTCGGGCCAGCTGTTGAGGGGCGCCAGGCGTTGGGAGCCGGACCCCGCGCCTCCGCGGCCGTCGCCCATGCGGTAGGTGCCTGCGCTGTGCCAGGCCATCCGGATGAAGAGTCCCCCGTAGTGACCCCAGTCTGCGGGCCACCACTCCTGCGAGTCGGTCATGAGGGTATAGAGGTCTTTCTTCAGGGCTTTAAGATCGAGTTTCTTGAATTCCTCAGCGTAATTGAACGCCTCGCCCATCGGATTGCTCAGATTAGAGTGCTGATGAAGAATCTTGAGGTTCAACGAGTTCGGCCACCAGTCCCGGTTCGATGTGCCGCCGCCGGAAATGGGTTTGCTCATTCTGCCCGTTACCGGGCACTTGCTGTCTTCATTCATATTGCTTCCTCCTTTCGCTATGTTTCTTTTCAATCAGTTTATGGATTTGTTCTCTTCCTGGTGAACTTGGTGATGTCCTTGGCCACCGTAATGGGAGCTCCGGCCCTTGTGGTCAGCTTTTATTGCCTTTCATGAATCTGCTCCTTTCTTGGTTGTGGCTGTCGGGACAGAGTCATGGGGTGGATTTGAAATCCGCCTCGCTGAAAACGACGGCCTGAAAGGTCAGCAGTTGCGCCCCCTCTTTCCAGCTTCCCGGAGGCAGCCCCGCCTTGCGGCAGAGATGCTCCAGCATCTCGTCGCGCCCCCAGCCCTGTTCGGGAGCAACCTGGGGAAGGAAGACCGCCGAACGGCCTCCCTTGCGGATCAGAACGCCGTCCCGGCCCACCACAATGTGGTCGGCATTGGGGACAGGCGCCATGGGCGTGAGCACGGAGATTTCGATCTCCAGGTCCTGGAGTTCTTCAAGCGTGACAGGCTTGAAGCGGGGATCTTCGAGGGCCGATTGCAGGGCCACCGCGCCCACGAGTTCATGGAGGGGCTTGTCCGGAATCATGCGGCCGATGCATCCGCGCAGACCGCCGCGCTTCTTGAGGGTCACAAACACGCCCCGTTTCTGTTGCGCCCCGGAACTGAGTCCCTGTGCCATAGGGACGGTCTGTCTGGAAAGCTTACGGGTAAGGGTTTCCCGGACAAAGGTCAGCAAGGCCCGCTTGTCGGCACCGGTCAGCGCCGTGTCGGATGCCGCCGCCTTTGGTGGGCCTGATTCACTTGCCGAGGCGCTTTCCGGGTCTGCATGATAAACCACGGCGCCGTATCCCACAACCCGGTCCTGCTCCCCGACCGGGACACTGCCCGAATGGGCATAGCGGATCACCTTGCCGCCCGTGGCGCCCATGGCCCTGGCCGCGCACATGGCCGCCATCACAGCCGCCTCCCCGCAGCAGCAGGTGTGAAGGTTCGGAATGCCCCGCTTCATCTGGGCCTGCGTGAACTTCTGCAGCAGCACCGGATCCATCTTTTCCATGGCCGCCAGTGTCTTGCCGTCCACCTCCTCCGCGGCGTCGGCATGGGGATAATGGGAGAGGTCGGCGCTGGCCACGATCAGGGCACGGCGGTTTTTCAAAACCCCGGCCAGGGCCTCACCGAACCGGCGGCAGAGGCCGATGTCCGGCGAGCCGATCACGGCCGGCACAATCCGGGCATCGGGAAAAAGAATCTGGATAAAGGGAAGCTGGACCTCTATGGAATGTTCCTGTTGGTGCAGGGATTTGTCGGGGACGCAATCAGGATCTGCGGCCAGCAGGGTCTCCACCGCATCTTTGTCAATCATCGCTGTGCCGAGGGACGTGCTGAAGCCGTCACCGGGATAGACGGAAATTTTCCGGAAAGATCCGCTCGTATGATTCGTCCCGAGAATGACGACAACATCGTATGGATGATCCGCCGCCTGCCGGAAGCCGTCGGCGGCAATCTGGCCCGAGAAAATATACCCGGCATGGGGAACGACAATGGCCAGCGGATTTTTGACCTGGACCGGCACGGCATCGTCCATGAACTTCCGGACAGCCTGCTTCAGCGCAGACGCCGATGCCGGATAGAACCGGCCCGCCACGACCGGGAGACGAATATCGTTTTCCTGTTTTTGACCTGACTGATATGCCATGGCACCCCCCTCCCCTCTTTTCCAACCATCATGAGGCACGACAATAAATCTTAATGTTTTCGTTGTCAAGCCGCCTCTTCCGGCGGGCTTCACCTTGAAGAACTTGTAAAAAAGTTGAAAACGACGGCTTCGTAAAAAGCTCTGCAGGCAAGGCATGCAAATCATGAGGAATAGAGCGAAAATAGGGGCGCTGTCCCCATTTTCCCCATGACGAAGGATGAAGCGTAACGCAGCATCCGGACTTTTTACGAAGGCGTCCACGTAAAATCTTGACAGGATGGAACAACTTCCCTATAGTCGCTCGCCGAAACAGATACCCCTTAGGAAGGAAAAAACATGCCAAAACGCACCGACATCAAGAAAATCATGATCATCGGCTCCGGCCCCATCGTCATCGGCCAGGCCTGTGAGTTCGACTATTCGGGTACCCAGGCCTGCAAGGCCTTGAGAAAAATGGGTTATGAAATCGTTCTCGCGAATTCCAACCCGGCCACGATCATGACCGATCCCGGCATGGCCGATGTGACCTATGTGGAACCGCTCAACCTGCAGACGATGACGGAAATCATCGAAAATGAAAAACCCGATGCAATCCTGCCGAACCTGGGCGGCCAGACCGGTCTCAATCTTACCTCGCAACTGGCAAAAGCAGGGGTTCTTGAAAAGCACAACGTCAAGGTCATCGGCGTCCAGGTGGACGCCATCGAGCGCGGCGAGGACCGGATCGCCTTCAAGGAAACCATGAACCGCCTGGGCATTGAGATGCCACTGAGCGAACCGGCCTACACCGTGGAAGAGGCGGAGAAGATTGCCGCGAAACTCGGCTACCCTGTCGTGATCCGCCCCGCCTACACGATGGGCGGCACCGGCGGCGGCCTGGTTTACAACCTGGAGGAACTCCGCGCCGTCGCCAGCCGGGGGATTGCCGCCAGTTTCATCGGACAGATCCTCGTGGAGGAATCCGTCCTGGGCTGGGAGGAACTGGAACTCGAAGTGGTCCGGGACGCCAAAAACCAGCTCATCACGGTTTGCTTTATCGAAAACGTTGACGCCATGGGCGTGCACACCGGCGACTCCTACTGCACGGCGCCCATGCTCACGATCAGCCCGGAACTCCAGCAACGCCTGCAGAAACATTCCTACGACATCGTCCAGGCCATTGAGGTCATCGGCGGCACGAACGTTCAGTTCGCTCATGATCCGGCAACGGGCCGGGTCGTGGTCATCGAGATCAATCCCCGCACGTCCCGTTCATCGGCGCTGGCCTCCAAGGCGACCGGGTTTCCCATTGCCCTGGTCTCCGCCATGCTCGCGGGCGGATTGACGCTCGATGAAATTCCCTACTGGCGTGAGGGAACCCTGGACAAGTACACCCCCGGGGGAGAATATGTGGTGGTGAAATTCTGCCGCTGGGATTTTGAAAAGTTTCCCGGCGCCGAAGACAAACTGGGCACGCAAATGCGGGCCGTCGGCGAAGTCATGAGCATCGGCAAGAATTACAAGGAGGCTTTTCAGAAATCCATCCGCTCCCTGGAGAAGGGTCGCTACGGCCTGGGTTTCGTAAAGAATTTCCACGAAAAATCCCTGGAAGATCTGATGGAACTTTTGGCCGAACCCTCCAGCGAGCGGCAGTTCATCATGTATGAGGCCCTGCGAAAGGGCGCCGATGTGGAGACGCTGTCCAGACGCACCTACATCAAGCCCTGGTTCATCAGGCAGATGAAGGAGCTTGTTGAGCTGGAAGAGCAGCTTCGCAAACATAAAGGGAAGAAACTGCCCGATGCGCTGCTGCTGCAAGCCAAGAAGGACGGGTTTTCAGATCGCTACCTCGCCATGATCCTCGGCAGCCGCGAGGAAGATCTCCGCAAACAGCGCCTGGCGGCGGGCTTGGCGCAAAGTTGGGAAGCCGTCCCGGTCAGCGGCGTGGAAAATGCCGCTTATTACTTTTCCACCTACAACGCCCCCGACACAGTGGGCGTCAGCACCAGACGGAAGATCATGGTGCTGGGCGGCGGTCCCAACCGGATCGGCCAAGGGATTGAATTCGACTACTGCTGCGTCCATGCCGCTTTCGCACTGCGCGACGAAGGCATCGAATCCATCATGGTCAACTGCAATCCCGAGACGGTATCGACGGATTACGACACCTCGGACAAGCTGTACTTTGAGCCGCTCACGGTGGAAGACGTTCTGAGCATCTATGAGAAGGAAAAACCGGAAGGAGTCATCTGTCAGTTCGGCGGACAGACGCCGCTCAACATCGCCGGTCAACTGGCGGCGGCGGGCGTCAAAATCATCGGGACGTCGCCGGAAACCATCGATATGGCCGAAGATCGCGACCGTTTCCGTAAGCTCATGGATCAACTCGGGATTCCCATGCCGGCCTCAGGAATGGCAAGCACTCTGGGGGATGCGTTGGCAATCGCCAGGCGGATCGGCTATCCTCTGATGGTCAGACCGTCCTACGTTCTGGGCGGGCGCGGCATGGAAGTGGTGCACGACGAGGAGATGCTCAAGCGTTACGTAGCGGCAGCCGTCGGCGTGACGCCGGAACGGCCCATTTTGATCGACAAGTTCCTGGAAAACGCCATTGAATGTGAGGCGGACGCCATTTCCGATGGAAAGGACGCCTTCGTTCCGGCAGTAATGGAGCACATCGAGTTTGCCGGGATCCATTCCGGAGACTCCGCCTGCGTGATTCCTCCCATCAGCATCCCCGCACGGCACATCGATACGATCTGCGACTACACGCGCAAAATCGCCGTGGCCTTCAATGTCGTGGGTCTCATGAACATTCAGTACGCGATTGCCGGCGACGTGGTTTACATCCTGGAGGCCAATCCGCGCGCCTCCCGGACGGTGCCGCTGGTCTCGAAGGTCTGCAACATTTCCATGGCCCGCCTGGCCACACAGATCATGCTGGGAAAGAAACTGGCCGATCTCAACCTGAAAACCCGACCGATTCCTCATTTTGGCGTTAAGGAGGCCGTTTTCCCCTTCAATATGTTCCAGGAAGTGGACCCGCTGCTGGGACCGGAAATGCGGTCCACCGGTGAAGTGCTCGGGTTGGCCGATTCCTTCGGCCTTGCCTTTTACAAAGCACAAGAGGCGGCACAGCAGGTCCTTCCCAACGAGGGAACGGTCCTGATTACGGTCAACCCGAATGACCAGGGGGGAATCATCGAAGTGGCCAGGGAATTCAGGAATCTGGGCTTCAGAATCAAGGCCACCAACGGAACGCACCGCTTCCTCGGGGAACATGGCGTGGAAGCCGAACCCATTTTGAAAATGCACGAAGGCCGGCCCAACATTGTGGATGGAATCAAAAACGAAGAAATCCAACTGGTCATCAATACGCCCAGCGGCAAGCTCAGCAAGCATGACGATTCCTACATCCGCAAAGCGGCCATCAAGTACAAGGTTCCCTATATCACAACCATCGCCGCCGCCATCGCCGCCGCCAAGGGGATTGCCGCCTTCCGGAAGGGGCACGGCCGGGCGAAGTCGCTGCAGAACTACCACGCGGATATCAAATAAGGCGGCTTCGCAAAAAGTCCTTTGATGAGGCTCAAGATCCGCCGGGCCTATCGGAACGACCCGAACAGGAAGCGAGATTGAACCGTCCGGGCAGCAAATGGACTCGTTACTTTAGAGAGGCTTTTCCCATCCCGAGTTCAGGTCGTCCCGGGCATGGCCCTCGATCATCTTTTTCTCCACGTCCAGGCGAAGCGCTTCAAAGGTTTCCGGGTCCATCTGCTCCGGCACCTCGATGGGATCCCCGAAGCGGACCAGAACCTGGCTGAAGGGTTTAGGGATGAGGAATCGGTCCCAGCTGCCGGTAACCCAGGCACGGTCCACGGAGATATAAATCGGGAGGAGGGCCACCCTGGATAACTGGGCAAGGCGGATCAAGCCCCCCTTGATCTCCCCTTTGGGCCCCCTGGGGCCATCGACGATGTGGAGGGCGGCCTGGTTTTGCGCCAGGTCCTGCACCATTGCTGCCAGGGCTTCTTTCCCGCCCCGCGAGCTGGACCCCCGCACAGGTCGCAGGCCGAGCCATTTGGCCACCGGGGCGATCCAATCCCCGTCCCGGCTCTTGCTGATCATGACCGACAGCGATAAATAGTCGAACTTCCTCACGTATCCTAGGGCCCCCAGGAAGCGCTGATGCCACACCGCGCCGACACATTTTCCCCCGCTCTCAAGGAACCGCAGAAAAGCATCCTCATTAAGCGTCCGGACTCGAATCATGGAAATATACAAGCGAAGAAGAAAATAGGCGAGAGGGGAAAGGAAGATTTTCAAGATAGTAGCTTGGTTGGCCCCGGACATGATCGAATCTTTCCCTCCTAAAGATCCCATTCGGATTCAAACTGGTTGATGATATGAGACCTTTGAAAAATGGCTTCGCCGCGGCTCAAAAATCTTTTCCGCTAAGAGAACGACCCGGCGTAATCATGATTCAGGACAAACCGTTAACCTCATCTCTGGAAAGGCGGAAAACCTTTGATTCGCCGCTTACGAACCATTTCTCAGCGGTTATGCAAAGCTTCGGGCAGTACTATGCCAAGCCGTCCTGCTGGATCAGAATCTGAAGAATTTCTTTACCGAAACGGGCGGCCCTCTCTGCGGAAAAGCCGCATTCGGCTTTGATGCCGGCCAGGGTCAGGGTTTCCACCCTGGCCAGATTGACCAGTTCCTGGTCCGAAAGAACCATGAAAATGGCCCGGTTCATCTCCCGGGCCTTCTGGAACCGCCAGCGGAAGAGGCCCCGCAGACGTTTCTTCTGAACAGCCGTAAGCTGGGAATAGGTCTTCATCCGCTTATGTCCCCCGGTATCGAAAGCCTTTTCATGCCAGGTAGCAGCGGTGATTTCTTCAAAGGCACGGGCCGCCCCCTTTTCCAACCCCCTGGCCCGGATGTCCGCTGCCAACTTTTCATAGAGGGGCCTCAGGTAGGCCGTGTCCAGAACGGCGTATCGTAGCTGGTCCTCTGTAAGCGGCCGTTTATCCCACTCGGAACGCTGGACTTTCTTCTTCTTTTCCAGATCGACAGCAAGGTATTCATGGATGAGCGTCGACAGCGACAGGTAATGGCAGCCCAGGATCGCAGCGGCCCGGTGCGTATCGAAAACATTCCTGAAGGCAAATCCGTAGTCGCGCTTCAACAAACGGATATCGTTGTCTCCGGCGTGCAGAATCTTCAGGATGGCTGGATCCGCAAAAGGTTCCGCCAGGAAGGAAAGGTCCACGCCATTTAAGGGATCAAAAAGATAGGACCGCTTTTCGGCCCTGATCTGGATCAGGCAGAGCTTGTCGTGGAAATAGCGGAAGGAATCATATTCCGTGTCAATGCAGAGGACTGAAGACGTCTGCATATCTTTTTCGGCGGAACGCCGTTTGGCCGGCGAATCCACCCAGATCCAGGGATGTTTCGGCATGATGCGCTCAATTCAAGCACTTTGGAAAATGGCTTCGCCGCTGCTCTAAATCTTTTTCGCATAAAATATTGTAAGACTAAATTATTTTTGAAATCGATAAATTAGTCTAACTCATGGAAATGCGAAAAATCTTTCAATCGCCGCTTGCGAACCATTTTCCACCGGTTATGCAAAGCTCTCAATTCACATAAACCCTGAAAATCGCCAGCAGGGCAACAAAAATGGCCAGCCCGGACAGGGCGGCATAATCCGGGCCGCTGACCCGGAGCACCCGCAGGGTCGTCCGTGGGCCGCTGTGGTAACCGCGGGCCTCCATCGCCTCCGCAAGATCATCGGCGCGGCGCAGGGCGCTCATCATGAGCGGCAGGGTCATGGAGGCGGCCGTTTTGACCCTTTGCGTCAGAGGCCCCGTTCTGACATCCGCGCCCCTTGCCATCTGCGCCACCCGAATCCGTTCGAATTCCTCCAGCAGCGTCGGAACAAAACGCATGGCCATGGAGACCATTACGGCAATATCCTGCGTCGGGATGCCCAGGTATTTGAAGGGATGCAGCAGTTTTTCAAGACCGCTGATCATCTCCGACGGCGGCGTGGTCATCGTCAGGATGGCGCCGCTCAGCACAAGCGCGAAAAATTGCCAGGCCACGAAAGCGCCCAAAAACAGCCCCTCATAGGTTATCTTCAGATGCAGTCGAGGCAACTCGAACAGAGCTGTACCATCCGTGAAGAAAAGATGCAATAAAAAGAGCAGCCCGGCGAAAAAAGCCAGGGGTTTGATCGCACGCAGGATCGACCCGGCCCGGATACGGGAAAGAGCAATAATCGTCAAGAAAAACAGGCTGATGAGAATGACATCGAACCAGTTCGCCCGGAAGATCAGGATGCTCAGTATGATGGCGGAAATCATCTTGACCCGGGGATCCAGCCGGTGCGTGAAAGAATCACCGGCGATATACTGACCGAAATGGATCATGATGCGTCCCGGGCGCCTTTCAGATGGTTCATGCAGAATAATATTTCCTTGCAGGCATCTTCAATCGTCAGGATGTTCGTGTTCAGCGCGCAGCCGCTTTCCTGCAACCGGTGCAGCAGGAGGGTGACCTGGGGCAGTTGGAGGCCGAGTTCCCGCATGGCTTCCATGCGGCTGAAAACGTCCCGGGGCGTCCCGTCAACGGCAATGGCGCCCCGGTCCATCACGAGCAGCCTGTTGGCGTCGAGCAGATCGTTCATGTCATGGGTGATGTGGATGATGGCAATCCCTCGCTGGTGCAGCTTTTGAATCATCTCCAGGATGCGCTGCCGGCCCACCGGGTCCAGGTAGGCCGTCGGTTCGTCAAAAGCGATGTACCGGGGGCTCATGGCCAGCACACCGGCGATGGAAACCAGCCGCTTTTCGCCACCTGACAACGTATGCGGGGCGCGCCGGGCAAAGCCTTCCATGCCCACCGCAACCAGGGCCTCATCAACGCGCTGCCGGATCTGGGCAGGGGGAAGGCCGAGATTTTCCGGTCCAAAGGCCACATCCTCCTCCACGGTCATACCGACGATCTGATTGTCCGGATTCTGAAAGACAACACCCACACGGCGTCGGATTTCCTTCAGATTCTTCTGATCGGCGGTATCCATGCCGTCGACCAGCACGCACCCTTTGTCCGGCGTGAACAGGGCATTCAGGTGCCTGAGCAGCGTCGTCTTGCCGCAGCCGTTCGGTCCGATCAGGGCCACATGTTCTCCTTCCCGGATTTCCAGATGGAGATTTTTCAGGACGGGCTCGCCCTGCCCGTTGTAGCTGTAGAAAAGATCTTGAATCGTGATCATGATAATGCCTTCAAAGTCAACACCGTGTAATTCCGTTATAGCCGGAAATGATCCCGGATTTTGAGTGTGATCAGGGCGGCGATGATGATTTTCAGGATGTCGCCGGGCAGCGGAGGCAGCAAACCGACGGCAATCGCCTTGTCGTAATCCAGCTTTGCCACAACCATGAGCTGAATGATGCCCAGCAGATATACCAGCGCTATGCCGATAGACATGGCGCAGACCAGCCAGATGAAACCGGGTTTCTTGCGGATGGCGGTCAGCTTGCCGATCACATAGGCCCCGACCACGAAGCCGATGAGATAGCCTCCGGTCGGCCCCAGAAGCACCCCTGCCCCCGCCTTGCCGCCGGCAAAGACAGGCAGGCCGATGACGCCGAGCAGAATGTAAACGACCTGACTCAGGGCGCCCAGCGAGCCGCCCAGCAGAGCGCCGGCCAGATTGACGAACAGGGTCTGCAGCGTGATGGGAACGGGCGGCAGCGGAATCATGATATAGGCCCCGACGGCCGTCAACGCCCCGAACATGGACGCATAAACCATCCCGCGCAGGGATCTCTTTTTCTCCGGCATTTTTTTCACTCACTCAAAAAATATTTTACACTTCGAGACCTTTGAAAAATGGACAACGCCCGCGGCTCAAAATCCTTTTCGCTTCTTCCGGGCCGTGCAGGCACATACCGGTGCAGGTTGGCGTGTTGCCTTGAGCCCCATGTCTTTGATCATTTCCAGGTCCAGTCCGGCGTCCCGTCCCAGGGTCGTCAGGTAATTGCCCGTCATGAGCGAATTGGCGCCGGCTATAAGCCCCAGAGGCAGCAACTGACGAAGGTTCTTTTCTTTTCCCCCACCGAGTTTGATGTCTTTGTCAGGCAGCAGAAAACGGAAAACAGCAATCGTCAGCAGAATCTCCAGGGGCGGCAAGGGCGGGGTCCGGCCCAACGGCGTTCCCTTGATGGGGTTCAGGATATTGAGCGGGATCGAATCGACGTTTAATTCCCGCAATGTCAAAGCCAGTTCGATCCGGTGCCGGATGCCCTCGCCCAGACCGATGAGCCCGCCGCAACAGACGGAAAGTCCTGC
>CAYXQK010000142.1:0-7492 GCA_964467445.1 uncultured Syntrophaceae bacterium | reverse complement strand
GGGCGGCGTAAAGGTGGTAAAGTAAACCACCCCCCCGAACACCGTCGGCTCGGAAAGGATCTTTTCGCCTCCACCGCTTAATTGTATGCGGTATCCGACCTTTGTCGTTGATTGAGGATCGAAAACCCCGCTGGTGATATTATCGATATCGCTCAGCCCGTAAGTGCTTGTCCGGTTATCCTTTACCCCATAGAAATGCTCCTGGGCATTGGGCGCCGTCGGGTCTGTCTTATCCCCGGTCCCCCAGTAAATCCAGAGATTTCCCGAGTTATCCTTGGCTGCGGCGGCCCCGGTATAAATCGGCCGGATGGCCCCCGTAGATGAATCGTAGAAAAGGCCGCCGCTCCAGTTCGCCGTTCCGCAGGAGGGCATGTCGGAGTACCGGCAGAGCTTGAAGCGCCACATGCTGCCTCCCATGTCGCCCAGATAAACGGTGTCGATGAAGCCGTCGTTGTCCGTATCCACGATGGCCGGCGGCGCCGGCATGCTGTATTTGATGTTTGTATTGTCGGCCCTCGTATAACTCCAGAGGACAGCTCCGTTACTCAGGTCAATGACGAAGAATCCCTTGCCCCTTGTGTCGCATGCCCCGCCGCCCGCACAATCACCGCCGTTATAACCGGCACCGATGAACCCGACCCATTTCTCTTTCTCGGCGCCGCCGACGCTGATCCGTACCCGGCCTGTCAGCATCTTGCTCCAGGATTCCCCCATGTAAGGGGCCTGGGAGGTGGCGTTAAAGGTATTGATATTCCACAGGTAAGTCGGGATCAGCGAACTGGTGATATCCAGGGCGTAATAACCGCAGTAACTGGTGACGCTCGGATCGAAATTACCAAGCAGTCCTGTATTGCATGTGCTGGAAGAACTCCAGAGACGGTCCGTGCTGCCCCTGCCTTCTCCGAAGACGAGGATGGTTTTCCATTCGGAGGCGGTTTTGCTGGTGCCGTCGCCGTTTCCGAGCCATACGTCGGCCACCGTGACCGGCCCATCGACAAAGTACTGATGGGTCAAGGACGTGGGCTCCGCGGCATGAGCGATGTTTTTCAGTTTCGACAGCAGATTGGGAGGCAGGAAAGCCCAGGCCTCCGAGCCGTCGCTCGTCTTGAAGGCATGAAGCTGGCCGTCGTTTGCCCCCGCCACGATCAGGCGGTTGCCGAGGGCCGATGTCCGGCTGTTGTTGGTCCGGTGGGTGGCAAAGGCATTGTTGGCGTCCCGGGTATCGTCAAAAAAGGCCGAGGGCGTTCCCACGGTAATGGGCGTGGATCGAAAGACGTCGCCCAGTTTCCAGTTGTCCGGATTGTAGGCCGGATTCCCCCGTAAATATCCGATAACGGCCGTAGCCTCTGCCGCCGTTGCCACTCCCAGGGTCGTGGCGTTTAAGCTGACCACGGAGTGGAAAGTTCTGGTCGCATAGTCCCGGCCCTGCAATATCGTTCCCGCGTCCCAAAGCATGGACCCCACGTTTCCGTCGGAGTTGATCTGATATTTTTTCAGATGACCGAGCCAGAAAGGGTCGCCCGTGACGGGCTGGAACGAGCCTTCGTAGATAAAATTCTCATCCGTCGTCCGGGAAGACTGGACGGAGGCCTGAGAAAAGGAATAGGTCGCCTCCCTGATGATGCTGATGGCCGTTTTCAGGGCCGTGGCCAGTTGATCGGCATCGGCAGCGAGGAAGGCGTACCCGGAAAGGGCGGCGTAACCCGGATCGCTGGAATTGGCCTTGAAGTTGGAAATGGAGCTGGAGCCGCCGCTGTCGTAGCAGGTGGCGCTGGCGGCATCGCTGGCCGTGGTGCAGGCACCCGGCGTTCCCGGGGTGAAGCCGGAGATGCTGCCGGTGTTGGCCGCGTTGGGATTGTCCGTCCCCCCGTGGTAGGCCATCCAGTTGAGTGTGTTTTCAAGGTAATCGGGCATGGTAGAACCAAAGCCGATGACGAAGACCCTGTATCCCGCATCGGCCAAGGCCTTGGCCCGGGCAACGGCTTCCCGCCGGCCCTTGTAGCGTCCGCCGTCGCACTCTGCGCCGCTGCCGCTGCACGAGAAGGTGTCGGAACCGTCTGTCAGGAAGATGACGAACTTCTGGCGGCAGGCCCTGGCGTTGTCGGCGGCCTTATGGGCGTCCAGATAGAGCTTTGCCTCATTGAGGGCCGAGCCGATGGGCGTCCCGCCGGTGGCGCTTGCGCCTCCGACGGAGTATGACCCCGTGCTGCCGACGGTGCAGCTTGTGTTGCTGTTGCAGTAAATCTGGCTGTATTTGGAGCCGATGTACCGTCTGCTGCTCGAGCTTGATCCCGGGATCTGATTGCATCCGCTGGTGTAACTGCCTCCCGTATCGTCGCTGCTGCAGTCATAATATCTCATATAGCCGATTCTGACCCCGAGGCTTCCCTCGTCAGAGATGTTGATCGTTCCGTCGTTGTTGTCGTCAAGGACACTGAAAATGGATCGTTTGGCAATGGCCAGGCGGCTGCAGTTCACAGTATGGCCGGTTCCGGAGGAACTGTAGAATGTGCCGGAGCAGGAAGAATTGCCCCAGATATTGCTCCCTCCTGCGGGGTTCCAGTCCATGCTCCCCGACAGATCCATGAGGATCAGGGCGTCGGGGGCGGTAGAAGTCGTAAAGAGAGCCTCTTCGCCGGGAGCGGGTGTGTCCGCCTGCCCGATGCCGGTGGTGAGAAACACGAAGGCAATGGCAATGATAATAAGACTGAGTCTTTTCTTCGTTTTCATGGGACCTCCCTATCTGGACATGGTCGAAATTTCAATGGGGCCGAAACCGACGCCGGTGTTGATGGTTGCCCGGGTGTTGTAGGATGTGTTCCTTCCTGTGACGTTGACAACGTACCGCCTCTGTCCCCAGGACTGGCCGCCGCCGATGGAATAGCCCGACATGGGGAGAAAGGCCGGTCCGAAGGCCGGAAGGGTGGGGGTGCACATGGCGTATTGGGTGTTCGCATCCGCACCGGAAGCGATGGCTTGCCAGATATACGTAGGCGTCGTTGCAGCACAGTTTGTGGTGTAATTATTGGCGGCCGTCCAGGTTGCGGAATCGGGGTTGAAGTTCTGCATCAGCTGGTGAATCCCCGTTTCGGCCGCGCTGTTGGCTTTTTTGTCGCCCACGTTTTTTGAACTGACCCGCAGATCGCCCGTTGACAACTGGAGGATCAGCATGGCGAGCGCGAAAAGAATCACGCAGGCCATGATCGCCGTGATGAGGGCAAAGCCCTTCTCGGAAGAGAGTCTGCTTTTACTGTATCGCATGGTTCCTCGGTATGACGCTCGTTGAATAGATCATCCGCCGCCTCTGATTCGTATTGGGATCGACATCTTCCGTTTCCACGGCCAGGACAATGTCGATCCTGCGGATATTGGGAATTCCCGCCGGCAGGCCGGTGCTCAGAATCTCCGCTCCAGCCCCATCGAAATAGCGGAAGACGGGGATGCCCAGCGTGCCGTTAATGACCCGGACCGTCCGGGGGTTGCCGCTTGCGGCCGTATCACCCAGGAACGGCTGCCCGCCTCCGCAATTCGTATTGCGGGTGATGTATAGATTGGCCGTATCATATTCATAGCGGATCACCTCGTTCGGATTAAGGTTTCCCGTATAATGGCGCATGCAGATCGGATCGTTGTCAGCCGTACAGTTGTCATTGATGTCCATCTCCACGGTCAGCGCGTTCGTCGTCGCTTCCTGAACGCCCCGGTAGACCTGATTGCCGGAAACAGTCGTACAATCAGCTGCGACCAGCCAGTTCCCCGTTGTTTTATTCGAGTTGTAGGAGGCCATGCCGATCTCCATGGCCATGAGATCCAGTGACGGTTTGACATCCTGCTGGGCCGTAACTTTTCTCTCGATCGCGGATGAATGGCGCTGCGCGGAATTGACGGCCATATAGACGGCAACCAGGAGGCCCATCGTAACGCCCATGGCGATCATCAATTCAACCAGCGTGAACCCCTTCATCGCTTTCATTGGTTTGCACACCCCGCCGGAAAACGAAAACCTTCCTGCCTCGTCACAACGAGGCTCTCGGAAATCCCTGCATGGCCGGCCCAGGTCACCAGCACGGTGACGCGCCAGATATTCGCCGCCACGATCGCGATTGTGGTGGTGACGTTAAACTGTGCGTCGCCCGGTTGCGCGGTCGCCTGGCCGCTGGCAAAAACAGCAGTCGGACCCGTGGTGACGACGGTCGGACCCCCGGCGACGGCCGCCACGGCGTTACAGGGGTTCATGATCAAGGCTTCCTGCGTCATGAGCGTTTCATACAAGATCCCTGACGCCCGGCCCAGATAGTCCGATCGGGTCGCCGTCCTCCATGCCGTCGGCTGCAGCGAGAAGAGGGCCAGCACGGCCACGACGGTCAAAAACATGGCAATGACCACCTCCACCAGAGTAAAACCCCGGTTATTGCATCGCAAACTGGACATGCGTCCTTCCTGTGACGTTAACGGTGATCGTGGCCTGCGATCCCTTGGTGTTTGTCAGAATCACTGTTCCGGCTGAAATTGTACCACGCGGAATAAATCTAAGTTCTTGTCCCAAAAATCCAAAATTTGCGCTCGTGATAGACAGGCCCGATCCCGCTCCAAAGGCCGTCGGGCTTTTTGTCTGTATCGTTGTGTAGGGCGCCCCGGCAGCGGTCCCCTGCTCAATGATATAATTGTTTGCGGCGGTACTGAAGGTGATGCGATACTGGACTCCTTCGGAAACAGCCCGTTGTTTAAGTGAGGATATATCCGTGGCGATGTCTCTGGCCGCCGTCCTCAGGTTGGCATTGTTCCGGTAGCCCTGCCACGCGTATAGGGCAATGGCGCTCAGAATGCCGATGATGCCGATTACGATCAGGAGTTCAACGAGGGTAAACCCTCTTTTTGTTCCCACTTTTTCAGCCGCCTTCATGATTTCTCTTTTGCATCCTGGAAAAAGAACTCCTGCCCTTGACGGGAATGACCAATCATTTTCATCCCCCCTCTATCCCTTGTGGCTGCATGATAAGGGGAAATCAATACAATTGTCAACAGGAATCAGCAGGATCAATCGTGAAGTCCTCCACATTCAACAGGAGATCACCGTCACATGCAACGGCGGCTCAAAGCCTCAGGGAATAAAGCAGGCCGTAGAGATAAGCGCCGAAGAAGAGGTAGGCGACGGCCCCCAGGGAAAGGAAGGGGCCGAAGGGAACCGCATATTTCATGTCCCGGCCCTTTGCGATCATGATGGCGATTCCGACCGCCGCTCCGGCAAAGGAGCTGATCAGCAGAACAAACAGCAGGGACTGCCAGCCCAAAAAAGCCCCGATCATGGCCAGGAGTTTGATGTCCCCGCCGCCCATCCCTTCGCGCTTTGTGATCAACTCATAAACAAAAGCAATGCTGTAAAGAACACCCCCGCCGATGAGAAACCCCAGAAAGGCGTCCAGAAAGCGAAGATTCATGACGAATACCGCCGCCAGAAAAAAAACAGGAATCCCCGGCAGGGAGATGACATCGGGAATGATCTGATGATCCAGGTCGATAAACGTGATGACGACGAGCGAACAGGTAAATACAAAGACGCACAGATATTGCAGAGATAGGCCGAATTTCCAGTAAATCAGCAGGGACAGCATCGCCGTCAGCCCCTCCACGAGCGGATAGCGCTTGGATATGGAGCCGCCGCAATCGCGGCAGCGGCCCTTCAGAAACAGATAGCTGATCAGGGGAATGTTATCGTAAACGCGGATCGCATGTTGGCATTTCGGGCAATGGGAAGCGGGAAACACGATGGACTGCTGCTCCTCGGGCAGACGATGGATGATCACATTGAGGAAACTGCCCACCACGGCGCCCAGCACGAAAGAGAAGAACTCGAAAAAAAAGCCCATGGTCAGCGTTTAACCGTCCTTCCGATGCCAGTCGTATGGGATGTCGTTGTCATGGGGATGGACCCTGAACTCGTCGGGTTCCTGATAGCTATAGGTTTCCGACGGGATGTTCACCACCTGCGCCTCTTCGAGGGAAACGCACTTGAAACCGTGATAAACAAACGGCGGAATATGCACGAGGACGGGGTTATGTTCCCCGGCAAAGATCTCGTTGATCTGGCCGTGCGTGGCAGAGTCTTTTCGGCCGTCGTAAAGAACGATTTTCATCATGCCTCTGACCACCGCCATGTTGTCGAACTGCTTTTTATGATAATGCCAGCCCTTCACCACGCCGGGATAGGCCGTCGTCATGTAAACCTGTCCGAAGCCCCTGAACAGCTCATCATCGGCCCGCAGAATTTCCATCAGGCGGCCGCGCTCGTCGGGAATGACCCGCAATTTCTTAACGATCACGCCTTCAATCATCGGTGAGTTCTCCTTTTGTGATAATCTGAGGTCTTTGCGGAACCGTTGAAAAATGGTTCGCAAGCGGCGAATCAAATGTTTTCCGCCTTTCCAGAGATGACGTTAACGGCTTGTCATAAATCATGATTACCTCCGGTCGTCTTCTTAGCGGAAAAGATTTTGAGCCGCGGCGAAGCCATTTTTCAAAGGTCTCAACCCGGTTGAATGCGGCCCTCTATAGCATATTTGGCCGTCAGGCAATAGAAAAAGTTGACGGCATCACCTCCCCCTCCCTTCATCCCCTGCCGCCAGGGGAGGGGAAAATTCAATTTTTTTCACGACCGTCGCCTTTGCATTTTCGGCGAGGATGGTATAAAGAAACAGCCATGACGGATGAATTCTACATGAAGCGGGCATTGCAACTGGCCCGGCGCGGGGAAAAATGGGTCAGCCCCAACCCGATGGTCGGCGCGGTCATCGTCAAGCACAACCGGATCATCGGCGAAGGCTACCATCGGCGCTTCGGCGGCGACCATGCGGAAATGAACGCCCTGCGCAGCGCATCCGAATCCGTTGCGGGTTCAACCGTTTACATCACGCTTGAGCCCTGCTGCCACCACGGCAAGACGCCGCCCTGCGTGGAAAGTCTGATTGCCGAAAGGCCCGCGCGGGTCCTCATCGGCATGTCCGACCCCAATCCGCTGGTCTGCGGCGGGAGCATCGAACGCCTGGGCAAGGCGGGCATTCCGACAACGGTAGGCATTCTCGAACCGGAGTGCCGGCGCCTGAATGAGCGATTTATCAAATTCATGCAGACGCGCATCCCTTTTGTGACCCTGAAGTTCGCACAGACGCTCGACGGCCGGATTGCCACCGCCGACGGTCATTCGCGGTGGATCAGTTCACCGGCGTCCCTCAAATTCGCGCACACCCTCAGGGCTGTCCACGATGGGATTCTCGTCGGTTCCGGCACCCTTTTCAAGGATGATCCGGAGCTCACCGTCAGGCTGGTCAAGGGAAGGCATCCTCTCAGAATCATCGTGGATACCCGGCTGCGCCTGCCCCTGAACGCCAGGGTTCTGCAAAACCAGGACAGGGCCGGAACGATCATTGCAACGACCGAAGCCGCCAACCGGAGAAAGCTCTCAGCGCTCGATAAAATGGGAATTGAGACGATCCTG
>CAYXQK010000141.1:0-2538 GCA_964467445.1 uncultured Syntrophaceae bacterium | reverse complement strand
CTGTTCACGCGCATGGCTAATGCCCTGATGTCCTATGTGCTTTATATCGGCAAGACGATCTGGCCCCAGAATATCGCCGTTTTTTATCCCTACCCGGATGCCTGGCCGCTGTGGCAGGTCGGCGGCGCGTTTTTACTGCTGGCAGGGATCACGGCGACAGCCGTCTATTGCGTGAAACGCCGTCCCTATTTAACGGTTGGCTGGTTCTGGTACCTCGGAACGCTGGTTCCCGTCATCGGCATCCTGCAAGTGGGGATGCAGGCCATGGCCGACCGCTACACTTATATCCCGCTTATCGGACTGTTTATCATGGCCGCCTGGGGCGTTCCGGAGCTGCTGAAGAAATGGCGCCATTGGAAAGCGGCGCTGGCAACTGCTGCGACGCTGGTTATTGCCGTTCTGGCTGCCTTCACGTGGGCGCAGGTCGGCCACTGGCGCGACAGTGTCAGCCTGTTCAGCCATGCCCTGGCCGTCACAAATGCAAATAAAAAATGAAATACCACTTTTTCTGTGCGTCATCACCCCGCTTGAACGGAGTTCGTCGTTTATCCCTGTGCCGTGACGCTACTTGAATAAATCGGCATGGGCGCCGGTTCGTTCAAAAATGATCCTGGTTTTATCGATCCGATAAATCAACAGCCAGTCCGGCTCAATATGGCATTCCCGCCGGTCCCTGAAATTGCCCACCAGTGAATGATCCCGGTATTTTCGATCAAGGGGTTTTTCTTCGACAAGATCGCGCATGACGGCCTTGATATGGTCAGGATCGCAACCGCGCTTCGCCATCAACTTCAGGTCCTTTTGAAAACGGTTTGTGAAAACGGGCGTCCGCATCAGACACGCAGCCTTCTGAACATGTCATCGGCGTCTTCACATTCGGTAAGGCCCCTTCCGGCTTCGCTGTCCCTGAACGTCCTGAGGGTTTCTTCATTGGGGATTTCGACAGGAAAGGGCAGGCCCCGCCTCAATTTCACCTGTTTGAAAAAGATATTAATCGCCTCGGTGGTGGACATACCCAAAGCCTTCAGAATGTCTTCGACCTCAGTTTTCAGTTCCTGTTCCGTCCGGGCGTTTATCATTGCCGTTCTTGCCATTGGGGTCACCTCAAATCATTTTGCCATTATTGTATGACAAATGAAACACGAAAACAAGAAATTTCTATATGAGCGTTGGGAGCAAATATAATATCCGGTTTTCTATCACGCAATCTATCGAGTTTATGATGAGCATCTTTCGCTGCGCCGGACTATTAAAAAAGTGCTGGCAATTTTCACCCGGATTGTTTACAAGCACAGCCGACCAAAATCATCAGGGCAGCCGCGAATTTCAGCTTGCGTACAAGCGCATCCGCAGCAATAAAAGGCATTTGCGTGCCTCAGTCATAAAAAAGGAGTACAAGACATGAATGAACAGAACCGAAATTTTCGCGGGGGCTCACGCTATGTCCTCGATGACGAGCTGGCGAAAATCGTCAACGTATCCATGGCATTGGAGATGCCGCTGCTGCTCAAGGGAGAGCCCGGCACGGGCAAGACGATGCTGGCCCACGCCATTGCCGAGAGCCTCAAGATGCCCCTGATCGTGCTGAACGTCAAATCCAGCATGAAGCTCGTGGACGCCCTTTATCAGTACGACACGCTGACCCGCCTCAACGACAGCCGCTTCGGGGATTCCAGTCGCAACGTGAGAAACATCGAGGAATACATCCGCATGGGCAAGATCGGGAAGGCCTTTGTTTCGGACGTGCGGACGGTCCTGCTGATCGACGAGATCGACAAGGCCGACAGCGACTTCCAGGACGACATGCTGGACGTGCTGGATCAGATGCAGTTTGACATCATGGAGATCGACAAGACAATCACCGCGCGGAACCGGCCTGTGATCGTCATCACCTCCAATGCCAAGAAAGACCTGTCGGACCCGTTTCTGGGCCGCTGCAACTTTCATCACATCGCCTTTCCCGATCCGGCCATGATGCGGCTCATCCTGGGCGTGCATTATCCCAGCCTCAGTCAGGAACTGGCCGACGGCTGCATCGAGGCCTTTTACCGCCTGCGGGAGCTGCGCGGCATCGAGAAGAAACCGGCCACGCGGGAGCTCATCAACTGGGTCCGGGCGCTCAAGGCCGATCCGGACTTCCAGGTGAAATCCCTTTCGCGCGGCAGCCTGCCCTACCTGGGCATCCTGTTCAAGAAGAGCGCCGACCTGAACGCGGCCGCCCAGCAGATGGCGCGGCGTTAATAGGGGGACAGCGCCCCTATTATTTGCCGATATTTTTTATGACAGCAGAGACTTATAGATTTGATAATAGGGGCGCTGTCCCTCTATTAACATTCAGAGGTAGCCGTGTTTGTTGATTTTTTTTATACGCTGCGCGAACGGGGCATTCCCGTCACGCCGACGTCCTTTCTCAAGCTGCAGCGGGCCCTGAGCCTCGGCGTCATCGGCTCGATCGAGGATTTCTACACGGCCGCGCGCGCGATTCTTGTCAAGAGCGAGCGCTATTTCGACGCCTACGACCAGGTCTTCGCGCATTTC
>CAYXQK010000140.1:0-7899 GCA_964467445.1 uncultured Syntrophaceae bacterium | reverse complement strand
GGCGGGCGACCGGAACGGCCAGGTGAGCTTGAAATCAAAGAACCGCCGCGCGGCCTCCCGGAGCGGGCCGTTTCTGAACTTCTCCGGCGCGGGCATCTCGCAGACGCCGTCGCTGATCAGGCGGAAATACGCCTTGACGAGATCGATGTCCGTCAGGCAGAGGCCGTAGAGATACCAGTCATCGAAGATATGCAGGAGGGCCAGCTTTTCCTGGCGGGAAATGTAATGGTAACTCGGGCAGAAATGCCCGTCGCAGAGCTCCCGGCCATAGAAAGAAACGTCCCGCAGATCGGCGCCGCCATGGACGGAAGGATGGAGAAGACAGCCCACACGTTTCTCCTGAGGATCAAGAAAGCCTGCATATTCACAGCAGTAGATCACTTCATAACGCTTGGCCTGGTCTTCCGCCCGCCGAATCTGCCCGGAAAAAGCCGGCAAATCCTCGATCCCACGGACTTCGGCATGGAAGCGGGCCGTACGTGCGCGCAGTCTCCCGACAAGCGATGCCCTCGTGCTGTCGGCGTAATTGTAGAGGCCGCAGCAGGCCCCGCAGGACTTGCCGGTATCGGGCTGGCAAAGATGGACGGATGTATCGTTCATAACGAGAGCTTTGCATAACCGCTGAAAAATGGTTCGCAAGCGGCGAATGAAAGATTTTTCGCATTTCCAGTAATCAGACTAATTCTTTGATTCAAAACATATTTAAACACTATCATATTTCAAGCGAAAAAGATTTTGAGCCGCGGCGAAGCCATTTTTCAAAGGTCTCGGGCTGATGCGAGGCCAGGAGCCTTATATTGCGGATGGGGTTGCAGGTCAAGAATAAAGATGATAAAGGCCGTACCATGAAATTATATGAACAGATCCAGATGACCAACGGCCTGACGGCGGAGGTCCATGATCTCTCCCGGGAGATCGCGGCGGATACCGCCCGGGTGGAAATGATCGTCAGAATCAGAGTAACGCTGCGTCCGGATGATTTTTCCGAACTGTTTCATTTCGAAAAAACGTGCGACGTATTCGGAGAAGAGATTGTTTTCGAACACCGGATGGGACAGAGTTTTGTGAGCCATGATCAAAAGGATGTCATTTTCCGGACGCTCCTGGAGACCTTCAAGCAGACTTCCCTGCCCTACCTTTCGAGTCTCAAATTCCGCACCCGCTTTGCCGCATCCAAATACCGGGAGATTCTGCAAAATCCCTATCAATACCGTATCCGGCAGGACGAACAGACGGAGTCCGCATGAACTTCGAAGACATCCTGCTCGCCGTGGAAAAGCCCAGCCGTTACACCGGCGGGGAGGTCAACGCCGTCAAAAAAGACCGCCGGACCTGCGAACTGAGCGTGGCCCTGGCCTTCCCGGATACTTACGAAGTGGGCATGTCCCATCTGGGCATCCAGATCCTCTACGCCATCCTCAATCAACACCCCCGCATCATGGCCGAGCGCTTCTATGCCCCCTGGCCGGACATGGAACGACAGATGCGGCGCCACAGCCTTCCGCTGGCGTCTCTGGAGTCGCATACGTCGCTGAACCGTTTCGATATCGTCGGGTTCTCGCTTCAATATGAACTCAGCTACACGAATGTGCTCAATATGCTCGATCTGGGGGGCGTTCCCGTCCGGGCGGCAGACCGCAACGACAGCCACCCGCTCGTCATTGCCGGCGGCCCCTGCGCCTTTCATCCCGCCCCGATGGCCCGCTTTATCGACGCCTTTGTCATCGGAGACGGGGAAGAGGTCCTCTCGGAAATCGCCACGGCCGTCATGGATGACAAACGCCGTGGGCGCGGGCGTTCGGAGAGGCTGCAACGTCTGGCCGGCATCACCGGTGTTTATTGCCCGACCATCCACACCGCGGGGGAGCGGATCAAAAAACGCACCATTGCCGACATCAACGCGTGGCCCTTCCCGCTCAAGCCTGTCGTCCCGCTCATGCAGACGATCCACAACCGGGCAACCATCGAAATCGCCCGGGGCTGCACACGGGGCTGCCGATTCTGCCAGGCGGGCATGGTCTGGCGGCCCGTACGTGAGCGAAATCCTTCAGGAATCGAGCAGATGGCCGATGAGATGCTCTGTTCGACAGGGCATAGAGAGCTGTCGCTTCTGTCTCTGAGCGCCGGGGATTACAGCCGGATCGAGCCCCTGCTCACCACCCTGATGGACCGCTATCACGACCGTCGTGTTGCGCTGGCCCTGCCGTCTCTGCGGACGGAAACTCTGACCCGGTCGCTGATGGAAGAAATCAAACGGGTCCGCAAGACAAGCTTCACGCTGGCCCCCGAGGCGGGCACGCAGCGGCTGCGGGACGCGATCAACAAAGGCAACTCGGAGGAGGATCTGCTGGCGACGGCGGGACAGGTCTTCGCCGCCGGCTGGAAATCGCTGAAACTCTATTTTATGCTGGGTCTGCCCGGAGAAACGGACGAAGACATCGAAGGCATCGCTGATCTGGCCGATCGGGTTCTGAGGGAAGCAAACCGCCGCGGCCAGGTGACCGTGAGCCTGTCCACTTTCGTCCCGAAGCCCCATACGCCCTTTCAGTGGGCCAAACAGATCGACCTGGTTCAAACCCGTCAAAGACAGGACTATTTCAGGCGGCGTCTCCGCAGCCGGAATCTCAGTGTAAAGTGGCATGACGCCCGCATGAGCCTGCTGGAGGGCCTCATCTCACGGGGCGACGAAAAGAGCGGCCTGCTGATTGAACGGGCTTTTCAGGCCGGCTGCCGTTTTGACGGCTGGTCCGAATGTTTCCGCTTCGACCTGTGGGAGATGGCCATGGCCGACCTGACGATCGATCCGGAATGGGAGCTCCGCCAGAGAAGCCTCACGGACAGCCTTTCCTGGGATCAGATTGACTGCGGGCTCAGCAAGGATTTTCTCATCCGGGAATGGCTGAAATCGACTCAAGGCGAGTTGACCGCCGACTGCCGTGCAAACCATTGTCACGACTGCGGCGTCTGCGACCATCAGGCCATCAAAATGATCAGCGCAGCGGATACGCCGTCGATTCCGGCAGGGGGTTCCGCCCCGACCGGCCCAGGAGACAGACCGCAAGGATCGGCCCCGGAAAAACGTGTGCGGGTCGAATTCACCAAACTGGGCGCCGCGCGCTTTCTGTCCCATCTGGAGCTGTCCGCGGCGCTGATCCGCGCCATTCATCAGAGCGGCCTGACCTTCGTTTATTCCGAAGGATTTCATCCCCTGCCGAAGATCTCCTTTGCCTTCGCAACGGCAGTGGGAATGGAAAGCCACGGCGAATACGCAGATATTCTGATCAGAAACGCAGTTTCAGACGCAATGCCCATCGGGAAAATGAACGCCTTTTTACCGAAAGGCATGGCGGTCAAAAGCCTCGACCAGATTCCGCTGCGCCGCCCGTCTCTCGCGGAGGAGATCCGTGGTTTTCAGTACCATCTCTGCCTGCCGGAAACGGTCGGTCCGGACATGGATACGGCGATCACCGCCAAACTGGAGCGATTCCTCGCGTCCGATACATTCACGATTACGCGCAAAACAAACGAAAAAACGGTCGTGAAAGACATCCGTCCGCTGGTCATGGACCTCCGCCTCGATCAAAAGGAGCGACGGATTGAACTTCGGGTCGCCTGCGAACCGGCGGGCATGGTCCGGCCGGCCGATATCCTGACAAAGGTCTGCGACTTCGATGAGGAAACGACGCGGGGGGTGCGCGTCATCAAGCGGGAAACCTTTTTCGCTGAAAACACGTGAAATCTTCCCCCTCCTGTGCATCCCCTTCCGCCAGGGGAGGGGAAATCGCAAAAAGTCAAGAATTCCATCCCCCTCGACGGGGGAGGGTTCGGGTGGGGGTACAAACTTATAATTAATTTGTGTAAATTATATTGACAAACACTTTCATCTTCCGGTATAAGAGCCGTTCAAAATTTTTTGATGAGGGTTTATCATGTACGCAGTCATTAAAACAGGCGGAAAGCAGCACCGGGTCTCCCCGGGAGAGGTGCTGACCGTTGAGAAGCTCGCCGGCAATCAGGGCGAACAGGTGGTTTTCGATCAGGTCCTGATGGTCGTCGACGAGGCGGATGTCCGGATCGGCGCGCCCATCGTCGAAGGGGCAAAAGTGGTCGGAGAAATTCTGGCGCAGAAAAAAGGCGAAAAAATCAACGTATTCAAGATGAAGCGCCGCAAGGGATACAAGAAAAAGACCGGGCATCGCCAGCAGCTGACGACCATGAAAATCAAGGAAATATCGTTGTAAGCGGAGGACAGTATGGCACACAAGAAGGGGAAGGGAAGTTCCCGTAATGGGCGGGACAGCAATGCGCAGCGGCGGGGTGTCAAGGTCTATGGCGGCCAGCGCATCAATGCCGGCGGCATTATCGTCCGTCAGGTGGGAACCCGGATCCATCCCGGCAATAACGTCGGTCTGGGCAGGGACTACACGCTTTATTCCAGAATCGACGGCATTGTCACCTTTGAGCGGCTGGATAAAACCAGAAAAAAGGTCAGCGTTTACACGGCGCAGGCCTGATTCCCGTAAAGGAGGATGTCGGTTCAGATGGACGAGCGTGAAAGAGGCGTCGTTAAATGGTTCAACGACAAGAAGGGCTATGGGTTTATTTCCCGTGAATCCGGGAAAGATATTTTTGTTCACCATTCATCGATTGTAAGCGACGGGTTTCGCAGTCTGAAGGAAGGGGATCCGGTTGAGTTTTCCGTCAAACAGGACGACAAGGGGCAGGCGGCTGTCGATGTCCGCAAGGTTTAAGCGACACCGGCGAGCGGAGTCTGCCTGAGGCAAATAGAAACTTCATTAAAGGCACTTTTCAAAAGAAAGTGCCTTTTGTTTTTTGATTACTCATGAAATTTATTGACGAAGCGAAGATTTATGTGAAGGCAGGGGACGGCGGCAAGGGCTGCGTCAGTTTCCGGCGCGAGAAGTTTGTCCCCCGGGGTGGACCGAATGGCGGGGACGGCGGCAAGGGGGGCGATGTGATCATCAGAGCCTTCAACAGCCACCGGACACTGCTGGACCTGAAATACCGGCAGCACCAGACCGCCGGAGGGGGCAAGCACGGCGAGGGCAGCAACCGGACCGGACGAAGCGCCGATGATATTGTCGTAACCGTCCCGATCGGCACCCTGGTCAAAGACGCCGAAACCGGCGAAGCGCTGGCCGATCTGACGGCAGATGGCCAGTGTTTCATCGCGGCCAGAGGCGGCATCGGCGGCCGGGGAAATGCCCGTTTTGCCACAGCCAGAAATCGGGCGCCCCGTTTCGCCCAGGACGGCATGCCCGGCGAGGAGCGCACGCTGCTGTTAGAGCTCAAGTTGCTGGCCGACGTGGGCATCATCGGCATGCCCAACGTTGGAAAATCAACCTTTATCGCCAGGGTCTCTGCGGCCCGACCCAAAATCGCGGATTATCCCTTCACCACGCTGACCCCGAACCTGGGGGTCGTGCGTCTGAGCGTCGATGCGAGCTTTGTCATTGCCGACATCCCCGGCCTGATTCCGGGCGCCTCTGAGGGACTGGGCATGGGCATCCGTTTCCTGCGTCATGTGGAACGTACGACATTACTTCTCCATATAATCGATATTAAAGAAGATTCAGATCCATGGACGGATTTTGAAGCCATCAACCGTGAGCTGTCTCGGTTCAGCCCGGAGCTGGCCCAAAAACCACAGATCGTTGGGATCAACAAGCTGGACCTGCCTCCGACGCGGGAAAGAATTAAAAAAGAGATTGACAACTTCCGTAGAAAAGGCATAGAAATCCTGGCGTTTTCCGCTGTTACCGGTGAAGGCGTCAGCGAGGCCGTCGGCCGGATTGCCCGTGAACTGCGGATCACAGACGAACCCGGAAAAATTTGATGGGCTCGAAAAAAGTCAACTTTCGCAATAATATAAAATAATTAACAGGTTGTGAAAATATTATGACAAGCATCAGAAAAAGCGCATTGCAGCATGTTAAAAAAGTCCTCATCAAAATCGGCAGCGCCGTCCTGACCGGCGCAGACGGCCTGGACCTGCAGATCATCGAACAGTTGGTGGATGAAATCGCCGAACTGACAAAAAAGGGCTATCATGTGGTTGTCGTCACGTCCGGGGCCATCGCCTCCGGCAAACACCGCATGGGCATTTCCGGCCCCCTGAAGAGCATGCCCCAGAAGCAGGCCGCCGCGGCCATCGGGCAGGGCCGGCTGATGCGGGTCTATTCCAACGCCTTCGGCAAACACGGCCTCTATACGGCCCAGATCCTGCTGACCATGAGCGACCTCACCGACCGGAAGCGGTTCCTCAACGTCCGCAATACCCTCTCAACCCTGATGGAATGGGGCGTCATCGCTATCATCAATGAGAACGACTCTGTGGCTGTGGACGAAATCAAATTCGGCGACAACGACCACCTGGCCGCCATGATCGCCAATATCACCGAAACGCATCTGCTGATCAACCTGACCAGCACGGAAGGTCTTTACGACAGGAACCCCGCCCTGTCCAAAAAAGGCAAGGTGATCTCCCTGGTCAGGGAAATCACGGAAGAAATCGAGGCAGCGGCGACCGCCGATACAAGTTCGGTGGGTATGGGCGGCATGAAAAGCAAGGTCATCGCCGCCCGGAAAGTCACGGCCTTCGGCATTCCTTACATCATCGCGCCCGGCAAGGAAAAAGGAATTCTCCAGGCGGTGATTGCCGGAAAGGACAGGGGAACCCTCTTTTTGCCCATGAGCGACCACCTGACGAGCCGCAAATACTGGATCGCCTTCACGCTTCGGTCGCGCGGAAAACTGATCATCGATGATGGGGCCAGGGCGGCTATCGTCGAGCAGGGAAAGAGCCTGCTGCCTTCCGGAATCATTGGCGTGGAGGGGAATTTTGACGTCGGCGACCCCGTCACCTGCATCGATCAGAACGGCGTGGCGCTGGCCAAGGGCCTGGTCAATTACGGATCACAGGAAATTCAGAAGATCATGGGCCTGAAGTCCTCAAAAATCGAGCAGGTGCTGGGCCACAAGGATTATGACGAAGTCATTCACCGCGACAACATGGCCGTGGAGAAGTAAAACAGTCATCCATAACCTTTCCATACCGATCGAACCGCACCCCTTCCATCTCCAGGAGCGCCCTTTTCATTTTGAGGCCGCCGCCGAATCCCCCCAATGTTCCGTCTCCCCGGATGGCCCGGTGACAGGGAATAATAACGGGGAAAGGGTTTCGGGCGAGTGCCGTGCCGACCGCCCTGGCTGCCCGCGGGTGGTCCAACCTGTCGGCCAGACCGCCATAGGTGCCGACCTTACCGCGCGGTATTTGAAATTGCAGGCGGAGGACCCGCTGCTGAAAGGCCCCACAGACGCCGAGGTCCAGATCATCCAGAGAGAACTCGACCGTATTGCCCGCAAGATACCGTGCGATCTGGTCGATGATCTGGTCGATGGCGGCATGGGTGTGATCAACGGCGCCCGGAAAGACTTCCCGTATGCGCGCCTTCATGACCTCCTGTCCCGACGGAAGAAAAATGCGTCTCACTACGGGAGAAGCCGTCTCGTTTTCCTCGGTCCAGGCAAGACCGATCTCTCCAAAAATTGACATCAGCCGCTGATAGCAAAAGGTTTCTGTCATGTCAGGTGATCCCAGAGAATTTTTATCCCGATGCCCAGCAGCACCAGTCCGCCGGCCAATTCCGCTTTTTTGCCGAAAAGTTCCCCGAGTTTGCGGCCGAAAACCATGCCTGCCGCAGTCATGAGAAAACAGACGATCCCGATGATGACGCCGGCATGGACGATGGGCGCCTTCAGAAAAGCAAAGCTGAGTCCGACCGCGAAGGCGTCGATGCTGGTCGCCACGGATAGAACCAAAAGCGTCATGCCGCGTGTCGGATCGCTGGCATGGGTGCGTTCCTTTTCATGACGAAA
>CAYXQK010000139.1:0-5901 GCA_964467445.1 uncultured Syntrophaceae bacterium | reverse complement strand
CAAGAAAAAAAGCCCCGCAAGGGGGACGCCAACTTGAAGATTGCCCCCCAGTCATGTCCATTGACACCCATAAAAAAGCATGTTAAACGGCGCAATCCTTTCATCTGATCCATCGAATGCCCCCGTAGCTCAGTAGGATAGAGCAACGGATTCCTAATCCGTGTGCCGCGCGTTCGAATCGCGCCGGGGGTACCAATAAAAATCAAGGGGTTAAGCAATCATAGTTTAACCCCTTGTGACCATGGAAAACAAACGGGGCAAATCAGCCAAGTAAAGGCGCAGGGCTCGTAACTTGAGAAAGGAAGGAAAAGATGAATCATCTTCTTGCCGGTAAAACAGCTATTATAACGGGCGCCAGTTCTGGTATAGGGCGTGCCACAGCTTTGAATCTGGCACAGGCGGGCGCCGCCGTGGTGGTGCACGCGCGGCGTAAAGACCGGCTGGATGAACTGTCTTCCGAAATTGCTGCCCGAGGTGGCAAGGCTCTCGCTATAGCGGGTGACGCAGGGATGCAAACCGATATCGATTTACTCCTGGAGCGTGCTTTATCCTGGACTGGAGGCGGGTGTAGGTATGACATCGTCGTTGTGAATGCTGGCCGCGGACTTGCGGGTAGCATACTCAACAGTGAAGAATCTAAGTGGCAGGAGCTTTACCAAGTAAACGTTTTGGGTGCTACCCATCTGATGCGTCAGGCGGGGCGTCATATGGTTCAACAAAAAAGCGGTGATATTGTGGTTATCGGGTCGGTAGTGGGACGGCACATCTCGCCTTTCAGCGATTTTTATGGTTCAAGCAAATTTGCCATCGGCGCTATAGCAGAAGGTCTCCGCCGTGAAATCTGCCCACATGGCATACGTGTCTCTTTGGTCATGCCCGGTATTGTACTCAGTGAATTCCAGGAGGTAGCCGGTTACAATGAGGAAAACTTCGGCAAGGGGATTGCTCAATTTGGCAAGTTGCTTGAACCCCAGGCCATCGCTGACGGCATTCAATGGCTGCTTACTTTACCGCCCCATGTAAATGTCAATGAAATCATGATCCGACCCACCGGTCAGGGCTACCCGTAACAGAATAAAACTTGCTTGCGCAACCCATTGAGTACGGTGGCCAGCCACTTCCATGCAGGGTGGATCTTGTCTCCGCTGCTGTCCCGATGACGATTTTTTAGCTTCCTGATTCATCATTCCCTCACGAGACCATCTCGTCAATAATGGTCTTGACAGGCTTGATCTCCTTGATGAGTGCGGCCACCTGGCCGGCTCCGGCCGGGAAGAGATCGAAGTCACCGCTCATCCAGCCCTTCGGGGCGTTCATCAGATTGTATTCCTGAGATAGATCGAAGGTCGGATCTGCTGACAGGTCGATCAGTTTCTTGTTGGGAATGACGCGCATCTTCATGTTTTTCAGGGGCACCAGCGTCGTGCCGCCGTCGCCGCATGCCAGAATAGCTGCTTTCCATCCCTGCGGGGCGGGCGCTTCTTCTGAGGCAATGAAGCGCGTCCCGATCTGCACACCCTGCGCCCCCAGGGCCAGCGCCGCACGGAAACCTCGCCGGTCGGCGATGCCGCCCGCTGCCACGATGGGAATCTTCACATGATCGGCTACTAAGGGCACCAGGACCATCGTGGAGGACTCGGAGCCCATGGAACGTAAGCCGCCCGACTCCGATCCGGAAACCACGAGTCCGTCCGCGCCTTCACCGGCCGCCCGGATTGCATGGGGAAGCGCCAGAAGCACATGAAACCCCTTCATGCCCAGATCGTGAATGAGGGGATAGATTTTCGCCGGCGATCCGGCCGAGGTAGTGAGTGTCTTTACACCCGCTTCGGCCAGGATTTTCAGGATCTCAGAATTAGCGGGATTCATGATCATGATGTTGGCACCAAAGGGCTTGTCCGTAAGCTCTCGCACCCCGTCCACAAGCTTCCTCGTTTCCTCGGGGCTGCTGAACCCGAGTGCGAGCATCCCGAAAGCACCCGCTTCGCAAACGGCAGCGGTCAGCCGCGAACTGTTCATGGCCGCAATGGGCCCCTGAATGATGGGATAACGGCAACCTAACATTCTCACTAACGTTGACATGGCATTTCCTCCTTGGTTCTATTCTGAATTCATCGTTTCCCTTCGCCTCTATTCGGCGGAGGAGGCTGAAAGAATATCGGGAAAGACACCGCATGTCAACAGTATTCAGGTCAAAACGTTATGCCTGGATGTATTCGTCCCAGAAATATTCAGCGGAAAATATTGATTGACAAGTCAATCAATTGCTGATAGCCAGCCCGTCATGGACAGGACGGACCGCGAAAAAATCATTATAGACGCCGCGTTGAAGGTTTTCAGCACCAAAGGTTACGCCAGCACGCGTATGGCCGATATCGCCAAAGAGGCCGACATGTCTTACGGGTTGGTCTATCACTATTTTGAAAACAAGGAAAAGCTCTTCGACGCCATTGTGGAAGACTGGTGGAGCGGCTTCTACGACGCACTGGAAATACTGAAGCTAAGCGACATCAGCACGGAGGAGAAGCTCGTGGAAATCATCCGCTATATCCTCAAAGTCTATGAAAACAAGCCGAATCAGCTTTCCATTTTTATCACCGAAGTCTCCCGGGGATTTGTCTATCATGCCAACTCCAAGGGAAAGGACAAGTTCAAAAAACTCTTCTCGCTCTGCAAGGACATAATGACGGAAGGGCAACAGCGGGGTTTTCTGAGGAGCGATATCCAGTCCAATTACCTGACCTATCTTTTCCTCGGCTCCGTCGACTCTTTCCTCTCGATTCTTATCCTCGGCAATGAAAAACTCAATGCGGCCAGGCAAAAACGCTTCACCGACGGCATTACGAGTGTATTTCTGAATGGGTCGGTGTCAAGATAGGGACGCGCAACGGACATGATGCTCAAGGGCCAGCTACATACCCACACCACCTCTTCGGATGGCACACTGACGCCGCAGGAAGTGGCTGACGTCTACGCCTCTTTAGGCTTTGACTTTCTGGCCTTTACCGACCACGATCACCTGTTTAGACCTGCCGACCTGCGGCTGTTGCGCGAGGTCAAATCCGATATGATCCTCTTCTTCGGGATAGAACTGACCGTGCATTGCAGCAAGGGTTATGTCCATGTCAACCGCATCGACGGGGACCGCGATTGCCTTCATATCTTCAATCATCCGGCGGATTACGATCTGACGCTGAAAAAAACCATGGACTGCATGGAGGAAGTCGCCGGCCTCTATGCCCTGGACGCCGTGGAAGTTACCAATCATGGCTTTTACACCCCCCAGTTTGACATCGATGCGATCCCCTACCCCAAGGTGGCGGCGGATGATTCCCACAACCGTCTGGCCTGCGGGCGCGGCTGGGTTGAAATGGACTGCGAGCGAAACCGGGACGCCATTATCGCCGCCATTCGCAGCGGCAACTTCCGGAACCGCTATGCGGGCGGCATTTATAAAAGGAGACCTGCCGGTTTGCACTGGATGCAACTGGCATAGCCCCTAATTTTGCATTAACGATCAAAGGAAGGAGATGTTTTATGGCTGCTAAAAAAGTGGCAATCTGTGCGGTCGCCCAGCACAGGAACGAATCCGATCTCTGGCACAAGCGGTTTCAAGGCATGCTTCTCGATGTGCTCGAAAGCCTGCAGGCCCAGACTGGATTCGATTTCAACGAAGAGACCGGCGTCGATACCATCGTGAGCTGCTCGGATGACTTTTTTGACGCCCGGACGATTTCCAACAACGGCATGACCGACGTTCTGGGCGGCCATTATCGCGCCGAGGAAAAAATGGCCCAGGAAGGTCTCAACGCCATCGGCTATGCCATGTCGGTGATCCTGTCCGGCCATAGCGATCTCGTGCTTGTCATGGGTCACTGCAAGGAGTCGCAGTCCGAAAGCCGCAATATGATCACCAACATGGGCTTTGATCCTTTCTACGGCCGAGCGATCGGGCTGGACAACCTAAATGCGGCGGCGCTGCAGGCCCGCGCCTATATGGCAAAAGCGGGCGTCACGGACGAACACCTGGCCCGGATCGTGGTGCGCGCCCGTCAGTGGGCATCTATGAATCCCTATGCCAATGCCCGCGAAATCCTTGAAAGCGGCAAGGTCATGGCTTCCCCCATGCTCTGCGATCCCATCCGGCAACTCCATGCTTACCCCGTCTCGGACGGCGCCGTGGGCATGCTTTTGGCCTCGGAAGAGCGGGCCCGGGAATTTACCAAAAGCCCCGTCTGGATTACGGGCTTTGCCAACTGCATGGACAGTTATTTTCTCGGCGACCGCGATCTGACGAGTAACTTCGCCCTGAAAAAGGCGGCGGAACGCGCCTATAAAAAAGCCGGGATCAACGACCCGAAAAAGGCGATCGACGTGATCGAAGTCTCGGACGCCTATGCTTATCAACAGCCAATGTGGCTGGAAGGGCTGGGCTTCAGCGAAGCGGGACAGGGCGGCCGGTTTATCGAGGAGGGCGGACCCGAAAAATACAAGGTGAATCTTTCCGGCGGCATGCTGGCGGGAAATCCCATGATCATTTCAGGATTGTACCGGGCCGCGGAAGCCGTTCTCCAGCTCCGGGGCGAGGCGGGAGACCGGCAGGCTCCGGATGCAAAGCGCGCGCTGGCGCATTCCTCACACGGGGCGGCCGGACAGTTTCACTCCGTTTTAATTCTTGAGGCGTAGGGAGGTCAGATGATGAAAAAACATAAAAAGAATAGAAATGTGGCGATTATCGGCATCGGCCAGACCAGCCTGTCCTCTCACAAGGAAGACCAGAACCAGGTGGAAATGGTACAGGAAGCCGTGATCAATGCCCTGCAGGATGCCAATCTCACGATCGACGATATTGACTGCATCGTCCACGGCAACATGGAGCTTTTCGAGATGCAGTTTGCGCCGGATCTCTGGCACTCAATGGGCACCGGCGCCCGCGGCAAGGACGAATACCGCTTGACGACCGGCGGCACAGTCGGGATGACCCTGGTCTGCGCGGCCGACAACCTCGTGGCCTCAGGGCTTTACAATACGGTAATGGCCGTCAGCATACAGAAACTGCAGGAGGGCAACACCACCGGCGGCATCACCAACATGGCCGATCCGCTTTGGTTCAGAAATCTCCAGACGGGCGCCCTGACCGGCACGACCGCCACGGAATTGATCAATGAATTCGGCGAGGAACGGGCGAAGCGCGCCGCCATGAAATACCGCATCATGATGGACAAGCACGCCATGCTTAATCCCCGCGCACACCGCCGCTTCGGCCTGGAATACGAACAGGGTCCGGAGCTGGCGGCCACCTCTCCGCAATTGGTGGGAGAGCTCCGGCTCATTCACATGTGTTCGCAATCGGACGGCGCCTGCGCGATGATCCTCACGTCTGAGGAAAAGGCCAAAAAAGGGACCGCCAAGCCGCCCGTCTGGATTCGTGACCACATCCAGGCCCATCGCGAAGAAACGATCCCGAACCTCTTCGGTTATGTCAAGCCGGAGATGACCCATCACTACTGCGCCCGCAAACTCTATGAGCGCAACGGCATTACCGACCCCGTGGAATATTTCGACGTGTTCGAAATGTACGACCCTTCCGCCTGGTGGGCCTTGGACTGGCTGCGGGAGTTCTTCCTGCTCAAAGGGGATGAGCATCTTCAGATGCTCGAACGCGGCGATTTTGATCTGAGCGGCAAGATTCCCATCAACCCGTCCGGCGGCGTCATTGCGAGCAACCCCATCAGCGCAACGGCCATGCTGAGGGCGGCGGAGGCCGCCCTGCAGATCCGCGGAGACGCCGGGCCGCACCAGATCAAAAAAGAGGTGAAACACGCCCTGGCCTCCGGTTTCGGGGGCACGTTCTGGACCGCGCTGATGATTCTCGAAAAAGATCTTAACTGGCAGGAGGTT
>CAYXQK010000138.1:0-8328 GCA_964467445.1 uncultured Syntrophaceae bacterium | reverse complement strand
TCTGGGCTGCGGCCTGGCGGCAATGGATTATGCCACAAGATACGCCAAGGAGCGAAGACAGTTTGAACAGTCCATTACGAATTTCCAGGCCATCCAGTGGATGATCGCCGAATCCTATACCGAGCTGGAAGCCGCCCGGTTACTGCTCATGAATGCCGCCTACAACAAGGAGCAGGGACGATATTTTGCCAAGCAGGCCTCCATGGCAAAATATTTTGCAACGGAAGCCGCTGAGCGCGCCTGCTACAACGCAATCCAGATGCTGGGCGGCTATGGTTACACGAAGGAATTTCCGGTGGAACGATACGCCCGGGACGTGCGCATCACCTCGATCTATGAGGGCACCAACCAGATTCAACGGCTGATCATCGCCCGGGATATTCTAAGCGCCCTGGGATAAACATTTCCGCCTTCATAAAAAACCCCTTCCTCTTTGGAGGACAGGGGTTTTTTAATGCCATGATTCTCTGCGGGCTCTCGTTATTCAGGCAATGCGTAGCGGAAGCACCCGTTGCTCTCATAGGGCATTGTAAAGTTCCCCAAACGGGTCGTCAACGCCTTGGGCTTCTTCGCTCGAAGACTGGCCTCCGGCTTCTCCGAGAGGAGATGATAAATCTCGTACCCACCCGTGAAATAATAGCGATCGACATCCGCCTTGTTGATATCCATCATGTAGCGTACATGGTCCAGGCCGGTTTCGTTTTCATCGAATAATACATCCAGTTTTTCCCGCCAGTGATCCGGCATCATCTCCGGAATAACGACAAAGCTTCTGTCGATATCCTTCACCTTCTTCACGGACTGCGTCTCTTGACCAGACTGTCTCCTTTTCATGGAATCCCTCCCTTTTTTATCGTGTCTTCAGAATTTTTTTTGCCGCTATCCGTCGCCTGCATGACAATCGAAAGACAGCCGCCCTGAGACAACTGTTATTCATGAACAGTGCCAGAATCGAAAGGAAGGGAACGATTCATGTTATGTTTCCGTGATCATTTGGATTTCAGCTTATGGCGGGGAAAATCAGTGCGGCGATGAACGGCATGAATACAAAAGCGGACGCGTAATGTCCTTCCCGGTGCGTATGCAAGTACGCACCGGATCGTGGAAATTGTACGGCTACGTAAAAAGGAAGATCAGTCGGATTTACGCAGCCTATACTTCATCATCTTCAGCTGCAGGCCTTTACGGCTCAACCCCAACTGCTGGGCTGCGCGCGTCACATTATGGTCGCATTCCTCGAGCGTGTTGACAATCATTTTCTTTTCGATATCTTCCATGTGTATCTTGATAAAATCCTTAAAGGGTTTTTGCAGGGCGCCGGATGGAACCGATAGACCTGACTTTACATCTGTTTTCAATTCGGGAGGCAGGTCAGCAAAGGTGATGGTCTCACCCCGGGCCATGAGGATGACCCGCTCAATGAGATTCTCAAGTTCACGGATATTGCCCGGCCACTCATATTGCATCAACAGATCTCTGACCCGGTCATCCATGCCCTTCACCGTCCGGTCCAGCTTATTGTTGAATTTTTCAATAAAATAATCCGTCAGCACCGGAATATCTTCCCTGCGCTCCCTCAGCGGCGGCAAATGCGCGGGGATAACATTCAGCCGGTAGAACAGATCTTCCCGAAAATGACCATCCCGGACATCCTGGAGGAGATTCCGGTTCGTTGCCGTCACGAGACGGACATCGACCTTGATCGTCTGCAACCCGCCAACGCGCTCAAACTGCTGCTCCTGAATCACGCGGAGCAGCTTGACCTGCATATCTTTGGGAAGTTCCCCCACTTCATCCAGAAACAGCGTTCCTTTGTGCGCGAGTTCGAACCGTCCCTGTTTTTTTGTAACGGCCCCCGTAAAGGCGCCCTTTTCATAACCGAACAACTCGCTTTCCATGAGATTTTCAGGAATCGCCGCACAATTGATCTTAATGAAGGGGTTGTTTTTGCGGGGACTGTTGCGATGGATGGCATGGGCGATGAGCTCCTTGCCGGTTCCGGTTTCGCCCGTGATCAGAACCGTGGTTGTGGTGGGGGCGACACGCTTGATGGTTTCGAAGATCTCCGCCATGCGGGAGCCGGCTCCGATGATGCCGTAACGGTCAATATCTTCCGGGTTGAGCAGCGTTTCGTCTTCATTGAGCCGGCGTGTCCGGATGGCCTTCTGGATGATATTTTTCAGATCTTCCTGTTCGAAGGGCTTTGAGATGTAATCAAAAGCTCCCTTTTTCAAGGCGTCCACGGCCGTCGCCACGGTTCCGTGGGCGGTGATGATAATGACCGGTACCGATGGATACTCCCGGATCATGCGGTCCAGAAGCCCCAGACCGTCGAGGTTTGGCATCTTTAGATCCGTCACGACAACGTCGAAGGGACCGGCCTTGAGCATTTTCAGCGCTTCCAGGCCGTCGGAGGCTGCCGCAACCTCGTGGCCCTCCTTTTTCAGCATGGCCTGTAAAACCAGCCGCATATTCAGTTCATCGTCAACAATCAGAATTTTATTCAATGGGGTCTCCCCTCCCCTGCATCCCCTCCCGGATAAAGAGGGATAATGAAATGAATGGACTTCATTGTTGCGCAGATCGTACCGGAAAAGTCCTTTTCCTGCAAGATCCTCTGTCTCGACAGCCTTGAATAGCTGAGATCGTTGAAAAATGGCTTCGCCGCGTCTCAAAAATCTTTTCCGCTAAGAAGACAACCAGACGTAATCATGATTCATGGCAAACCGTTAACGTCATCCCTGGAAAGGCGGAAAACATTTGATTCGCCGCTTGCAAACCATTTTTCAACGGTTATACAAATCTCTCTAACTATCTTTTTATTCACGGGCAACGTCGAGACGGATATAGAAAATACTCCCCTGGCCGGGAATGGATTTCACGCGCAGCCGCCCCCCATGGCTTTTAACAATGCGCTGACAGATGGGCAAACCCAGCCCCACGCCTCTTTCTTTCGTGGTAAAAAAAGGCTTAAAAATATTCTTAATGTCTTCCCGCTTGATGCCCCTTCCCGTATCCCGGATGGAGAGGCCCACCGCGGCGCCGGCGTCTCCGGCAATCCTCGATGTCCGAAATGTCAGGATCCCGCCCTCCGGCATGCCTTCCATCGCATTATAGGCAAGGTTCAGGATAACCTGAACCATCTGTTCCGCGTCAATATGGACCGGCGGCAGATCCGGATGGAGATCCTGTTCAATGGCCATATTTTCAGGGAGATTGCTGGCCCGGATGATCGACACCGTTTTTTCAACCAGAGGGTTGAGCCATTGAGTTTTGCGATTCAGTTGATAGGGCTTCGCGTAGTTCAGAAATTGTGAAACCACGCTGTTCAGGCGATCGACCTCTTCGATAATGACATCCAGAAGTCTCTGATGTTCCTCATCTTTTTCTTCTGAGCGCAGAACTTGCGCCGCGCCCTTCATAGAGCAAAGGGGGTTGCGGATTTCATGGGACAGCACGGGCGCCATCTCCTCCAGCAGCCGGCTTTTTTCCCGCTCCAGCCTCTCATCCAGCGCGTACAGGGATGTAAAGACATCGGGACTGTCCGGATAGATCATGGTCAGGATTTTTTTCAGAACCTGTCGGAAGGGCTCGATGGAAATGACGATGATAAAGGAAGCCACCAGAATATGACTGAAGGGCGCCGCGACCTTTCCAAACAGCACCGTGAAGATCGTGAAGATGATCGCCGCGAAGCAGGTCATGATGAAAACAACCGTGGCGCGGGCCATGATATCGTGGAGCGCCGTCAATTGCGGGGTGGTGATAATCATGAGGGTCAGGTAAATCATGGCTGCCAGGATAATGTCCGCGTGCAGGGAAAATCCATAAGTCGCCCCGGTCAGACGATCGAGCCCAATGAGGATGGCCGTGATGGCGCAGGCAATGGCCAGGTAGCGCATGCGTTTCTTTTCGGCGCCGGCGGCCCGAGTCTTCAGATAAGCGATCAAAGTTAGATAGCAGACACCGAGCAGGATCGCTACATAGGCTCTCAGGAACAGGGGGAAATAGGCCTGGACGACGCCGGGAGCGAATTCCGTATAAAACACGACATAAGAAACGACGGCCAGAGCAAAGCTGTTAACAGACGCAAGAATGATGTGGCGTTCGGACAAAAAAGTCTGCTGATTGAGCAGGGTGCGGGTAAAGGCGATAGTTAGCGGCGGGAGCGTCAACAGACCAAGGGTCTCCGTCATTTTCAGGACATCGTGCTGGAAATGACCCCCAAAATAATTTGCCCCCTTATAAATAAACAAAGCCAGGCAGAGCCAGGCAAAACTCAGATGCACAGGCGTCTTGTTTTTGCTGATCATTAATGAAACGGCGATGGTCAGGCTGACTGCCGCCACGGTCAATGTTTCCATCATGGGCATAAATTAAAAAGCCCGGGCCGGGCCCGGGCTTTTTGGTTGCTTCAGCGGAAGGCTTATTTCCCGCTCTGGATCTCGCTTTCCCAGTCGTAGCCCCAAACAGCACTGCCCATGGGTATCTTGTAGTTCTTACGCTCAGCAGGAGTAGGATAACGACGGTTTCCACCTTCTGCCGGCAGCATGGAAACAGGGAACTTGGGCGGCAGCAGACCATTCTCGTGGGCCTGTTTCGTCAGCCACTCGCGGTCATCCGGGTGGGCGACGGAGATCAGCGCCGCTGCACGTTCGTAACCGTTGAGGCCGCGCAAATTGACCATGCCGAACTCGGTACAGACATAGTTGACGAACTGCGCCGGCACGTCCACGGCGGACCCTTCCGGTAGGAACGGAACGACACGGGGCGTTCCGTGCTTGCTGCGCGACGTCATGGCTGCCACGGCGCGGCCGCCCTTGGACTGGGCGCAGAAAATGTGGAACTGGAAGAAGCCGCCCGTCGAGGAGATGGGGCGCTTCTCATAGAAGCCCGTGGAAACCTGGCCCAAGAGGTCCACGGCCACGCAGTTGTTGATGGAGATCATGTTGTCTATGCGCGTCAGCACGTTCATGTTGTTCGTGTAGTCGATGTCATAGGCGGCCATGGACTGGTTGCGGTGAATCGTTTCATAGTACCATTTCACATCCACGGGGAAGGCGAACGTATAGACGCTTTTGCCGCGATCGAGCGACTTGTATTTGTTCGTGATCTGGCCGGATTCGATCATCTTGATGAGGCCGAAATTCAGCATTTCCGTATGAACGCCCAGATCCTTGAAGCCCGCATCCGCCATGGCGGCCACGCAGGCCGAGGGCAGGGCGCCGATGCCGAGCTGGATGATATCGCGGTCCCGCATGATCTTCATGACGTTCTGGGCGATCTGCTGCTCGACGGGACGCGGCTGGATGCCCTTTTCATTGATCTGTGGCCATTTGTATTTCTCGCAGTCCACCTCGACCCAGTAGTCGATGTCGTCGATGTGGATCGTATTGAACCGGCCGCCTTCCGCCCAGGGATAGTCGGAGCGGACCTCAAAGACGATCTTCTTGGCGGTCTGCCGGTAAATGTTGCAGTTGTTCGTCCCGTAGGACATGTTGAAATAGCCGTGCTCGTCCGGCGCTGTGGCGGCGTTGAACCACCAGTCCATGCCGCGATTCTCCTTTAAGGCGTTGGCGAAACGGTAATGATGCGCCCAAACGCCGTGCGCCCAGCCCCACTGCGCCCAGCTCGTGACGTTGTTCGTGTCGCGGCCCTTGCGGTTCCAGGGGAAGAAAAAGTATTCATGCACGGCGTGATATTCCTGATGCGGATCGATCTGCTGGAGTTCCGGATGCGGATAGAACATGGCGGCAAGCCAGAACTCGATGTCTTTGAGCTGGCCCGGGCCGGGACCCAGTCTCTTTGCGACGGCCTCCGTGCAGACGGTCGAGTCTCCGCCGACGCTGCCGTGGTTGATCCAGTCGCCTGATTTGACCATTTCGGCGATCTGTTCGGCTGTTCTCTTTTTGTCACGAATTTTTTGCTGAACGGGTGTTGTCATTCTTAGCCCTCCTAAAAGATTAAAATACTTGAAGCGTTTGATGATGTTCAAGAAGCCCGGCTTTTTGGAACCCCAACCGGTATGAAACAACCTAACAACTGACTGCTCTCTTTACCCCCTTTCATCTATTTATTTGAATTTGCTTGTTTTTTACGATCAGACTACCCTTGACAACGTAGCGCTTTTTTCTAATATGCCTGACCTTCATTGTCAAGAAAAATATGACGATCCGGTTCGCACCCCAAGGCTGTCCCGGTGATGATCTGGAACAATCGTCAAATCAGCTATCTCCCCAAACATTCGGAGGCGCCCCTGCCGCGTCCATCCGTATCTTCCTTAACGACAACGCCCCCCTCAAAGGTCAAAACATAAATGAAATCATCCTTGCCGCAATTATAGGACCACTTTTCCACGCCCTTTGTAGTCGAGTGCTTGGTGTCATAAGCATACTGGTTATCTGCGGCGCCATGCTTTTGACCCTTTGTGCGCGTACTCTTTTTAACGCCAACCTTTTCCTTGTGCGTCGGCTTTCCGCATTTGATGAGCACTTTGCCTCTGCTGTCGCCGGTCCCGACGATTTCATCGCCACATCTGAAGGCATGCGCATCGAAAACAAAAAACAAACCAAAGACAGTGGCAACGAAGAAGAGGGCGGCATTTTTTTTCATCCGGTTTTTCATGGGGTGCTCCTTTTCAATTCTATTTATTCTTCACGACCATCGATTTCTGTTGAGGCTTGAATTCGGGACATATTTCAGACGAACCCGGCTGATAGTTTCGGCAAATCCGGGGTCTTGTCGCATGGATCGTGCAGCAGGAATGATCTCCTTCCCAGGCAAGAAAAGGACAGCCGCGCAAATAATGTCCATCCTGTGAAGAAACGAGGTGATCGCCCATCCAGACGGCGTGCTCCCGCTCAATCATGGCCAGGATATCCTGCCTGCCCTCGTCCCGCCAGCGCTGCTGATCCTCCGGCGTGGCATAGGCAATAAAATCGGCCAGGCAGCATTTGCCGCAGCGATGACAGGCCTGCTCAAGTTCATGATCCATCGCGATCCCGATGAGAAGAAATCAGAATCAGATACTCGTATTGATAGAGGTCCTCGATAAAGTGGCGGATGATTTCATGTTCGTCCGCACGGCTCGACCTTGCCACCATAATATACCTGAGTTTATCCGTAAAATCAAATTCAAGAAAATCTGCAAAAGGACCGCGGATGATCTGATATTGAAAAGCCCGGGCGATCTTTTCAAGGTCGGTGAACCGGATCGTATATTCATCATGGCCTTTGAGCCTGATTCGTTCGGGGTTTCCCGTCGTCCGAAGCTGCATGAAATGCTGCCAGGCTTCCGGCGCAACGGCTTCGCAACTGTGTTCACTCATGAAAATGTAGGGAATTCCTGCGCAGCAGAGCTTCTCCAGAACTTTCAGGGCGCCAATGTTTATATTGCCCCGCTCGCCTCCCGGCGGATCAATGGCATATCGCTGCAACAGGGTTCGGAGCTGTTTTAAGGGAGCGTCCAGTTCCTGTATCGGCAACTCAAAGGTGTCGCGGGGCACGTCGACCAGCGTGGGCAGGTCCCCCAGATTTTCATTGAGAATGGCCAGATCGAAGGATTGCAGTTCCCGGCTCTGCACATCCATGACATCGGCCTGGATGAAACGGACGCTGAATGGGCTCAGGGTGTGGCGCTGCTTCTCAAGGAGATAGGGCGAAACATCCAGCATCGTAGCCTGCATCATGTTGCTTCGATTCAGGAAATCCCGCGTCAGATAACCGTACCCGCCGCCGATTTCGATGATTTTTTGCAGCGAGCGCATGGGAATAAAGCGGTCAAGATAATCGTAGAGGAGATGGCCATAGGAGCCATTGCGTTTGAGAACGCGGCGGCAGGGGCTGTGCTGTGGATCGAGGGCGTTACACACGGTCAGCTCCCACCCCAACGTATCGAGTTTGTGGATATGATAATCCGAGGTGTCGTTCATCTCGTAACGCATCGCCATTCCTATCCCGAAACCTTTGAAAAATGGTTCGCCAAAGGTCTCTTTATACCGCCCTCAATGCATCCACAATCTTCATGCGGGATGCCCGGACCGCCGGCAGCACGCCTCCCAGCAGCCCCATGATCAGGGAAAATCCCAGAGCCTGGTAAACGATGTCAAAGGTCAGCGTGAAACTGAACGCCAGCTCGGAAAAGGTCTGAAAATTCATTGTGGAGACCGTGAATAGCTGCATAAAAGAGGCGAAGAACAGGCCCACGCAGCCTCCGATAAAACCGAGCAGCAGGGATTCCATGAGAAAAGCCAGCAGGATGTTGCGCCGCTGAAATCCCAGCGCCCGCAGCGTACCGATCTCGCTGGTGCGATTGGAAACGGCGGCATA
>CAYXQK010000137.1:0-5536 GCA_964467445.1 uncultured Syntrophaceae bacterium | reverse complement strand
CGGCCGCGTCGAAACGGCTTTCGAGGGGGACGATGCTCCGGTGGACGCCATGCTGGCCTGGTGCCGTAGAGGCCCTTCATTGGCCCGTGTGACCCATGTGGACGTTCAGGAAGAGCCCTTTCCCGCTCAATACAAAGATTTCAGTATCAGGTTCTGAATTCTTTCATGGTTTCGGCAAAGCCCGCCATGGCATTGACAATGGTTTTATCGTCCACGCAGTAAGCAATGCGGAAATGCCCCGGTCCTCCGAAACCGCTTCCGGGAACGGTCAGGATTCTCCTTTTCTGCAAAGCTCTGACAAATTCCACATCGTCGGGAATCGGCGATTTCGGAAACAGATAAAAAGCCCCTTGCGGTTTCTGAAATTCATAGCCGCAGGCGGCCAGCCCCTCGCAGAGCAGGTCGCGTTTGCGCTTGTATTCCACCACATCCACGCGCATTCCCTGGATGCCTGCGATCACGCGCTGCATCAAGGCGGGCGCATTGACGAAACCGAGAATCCGGTTGCACAGAACCATGCCGCTGATGATCTCGTCCGCCTCAAAGATGTCCGGATTGACGGCGATGAATCCGATCCGCTCGCCCGGCAGGGAAAGACTCTTGGAATAGGATGTGGCAATGATGCTGCTGGCGTAGGCTTTCAGAATGCTGGGGACCTGGATTCCGTCATAGACGATCTCACTGTAGGGCTCGTCGGAAACGAGATAGATGACCCTTCCCAGGACCCGGCTCTTTTCCCGAAGCAGATCGGCCAGTTTTCGGATGGATGCTTCGTCATAAACCTTTCCGGTGGGATTATTGGGCGAGTTGATCAGTACAACCTTGGTCCTGTCGTTGATGGCGTCTGACATGGCCTCCAGATCGAGAGAAAAATCCTCTTTTGTGTTAACCGTTTTCAGAACACCGCCGGCATTGTCGACATAAAAACGATATTCCACAAAAAAGGGCGCCGGCGTCAGGACCTCTTCTCCGGCATCCAACAGTGTTTTCAGAATGACATTCAACGCGCCCCCGGCGCCGCAGGTCATCATGATATGATCGGCCAGCAGGGTGACCTCGTGATTCCGGCTGAGATAGGCGGCCACTGCGGCGCGGGTTTCCGGATACCCGGCATTGGGCATGTAGGCATGCCTGCCGGGCGTATCGATCCCGACGATTCGGCTCAGATGTTCCTTGAAGGAAGCGGGCGGGTCTATATTCGGATTGCCCAGACTGAAATCAAAGACCTGATCCGCCCCATACTGTTTTTTAAGGTTGACGCCCTCCTCAAACATCTTTCTGATCCAGGAAGACTGGCTGATAAATCCCTTTATCTTCTTTGAAATGGCCATGCCGTGCTCCTTCTTGATGACGTTGATGACGCTTGGAGACCTTTAGATAACTAAGATTAACATAGCCGTCGCCGGCGGTCAATCCGGAATGCTGTCAATCCGGAGTGCTTGACATTTGCAGGATCATCCCATAAATTGTCCTATAAGTTCATTATGGAGAAACAAGCCATGCCGATTTATGAATTCCAATGCCAAAAATGCAAAAATGAATTTGAAGTGCTGTTCCGGTCGGGAGATGAGAAATTAAAGATCGTCTGTCCGGCTTGCAAATCCGGAAAAACCCGAAAAATGATGTCCGCCTCTGCCGGCGGGAAGTCAGGATGCAATTCCTGTGCGGCTACAAGTTGTAGCACAGGCTGAGGACACTGATCGCTGCGGCAGGTTGCCGCAGGCAAATCCGTGATCTTTTCCCTTCGGCTGCTCTATCTGCGCTCGTCCCACATTTTCATTGCGAAAACGAAGACAATCCATTATAAGGAACAATCTTTTAAAAGGAACTTTCGAAAGGAGTTTTCAGCATGAACATTCTGATTTTTGGACCCAACGGCAGCGGCAAGGGCACCCAGGGCGCTGTTGTGCAGAAGAAATTCGGTGTACCCCACATTGAAACCGGCGTGATCTTCAGGGAAAACATCAAAAAGGGAACGGATCTGGGAAAGCAGGCGAAAGATTACATTGACCGGGGGGAACTGGTTCCCGACGGAATCACGATCCCGATGATCCTGAATCGTCTGAAGGAAGCCGACTGCAAAAACGGCTGGCTCCTGGACGGATTTCCACGGAATCTCGCACAGGCAGAGGCCCTTTGGAAAGCCCTCGTGCAAGAAAACATCAAACTGGACTATGTGATTGAAATCCTGCTTGATCGTCAAACTTCCAAAAACCGCATTATGGGACGGCGGCTCTGCGCCACGGATAACAACCATCCGAACAATATTTTCATCGATGCCATCAAACCGGCTGAAAAAGACGGCAAGACGGTCTGCCGGGTTTGCGGTTGCGAAACCCTGACCGCCCGCGCCGACGATCAGGACGAAGGCGCCATTGACAAGCGGCACAACATTTATTACGACACAAAAACCGGCACGCTGGCCGGCGTCAACTACTTCAAGGAAAGGGTCAAGGTCATCGGCGTGGATGGCCTGCCCGGCGTCAAGGAAGTGGCTGAAGATCTTCAGAAAAAGCTGGTATAGATCGAAGACGGCAGAAGGATCAGAAAAAGCCCTCCGGAACATGGGAGGGCTTTTTAACTTAATACTATGGAACATATTCGTAATTTCAGCATTATCGCCCATATCGACCACGGCAAGTCCACGCTGGCGGATCGATTGATCCAGTATACCGGCGTGGTCAGCGAGCGGAATTTCAAGGATCAGATCCTCGATAACATGGATATCGAACGGGAACGGGGGATTACCATCAAAAGCCAGGCGATCTGCCTTCCCTACAAGGCCCGGGATGGGAAAACCTATATGCTCAATCTCATCGACACCCCGGGTCATGTAGATTTTTCCTATGAGGTCTCCCGGTCGCTTGCCTCCTGCGAGGGTGTTCTGCTTTTAATTGACGCCGCCCAGGGCGTCCAGGCCCAGACCCTGGCCAATCTTTACCTGGCGATGGAGCATGACCTGGAAATCATCCCGGTCATCAACAAGATCGATCTGCCCTCTGCGGACGTGGAACGCGTGATCGGACAGATCGATGCAGAACTCGGACTGGATGCAGACAGCCATCTGCAATGCTCCGCCAAGGAGGGAATCGGCATTGAAGAGATCCTGGAAGCCGTTGTCAAACGGATTCCGCCGCCGGAAGGGGATCCGGAGGCGCCGCTGGCGGCGCTGATCTTCGACGCAAATTATGATCCGTTTCGGGGCACCGTGATCCATTGCCGGATATTTGCAGGGCAGGTGAAGCCCGGGGATATCATTCGTTTGATGTTCTCTCAGGCCTTGTACAGAGTCGAAGAAGTCGGTCACTTCCTCTTGACCCGGGAAAAACGTGATCGTATTTCCGCGGGCGAAGTCGGCTATATCATCGCCGGCGTGAAGACGGTTTCCGATGTCCATACGGGGGACACCATCACGCTGGACAACCGGCCTTGTGCAAAGGCGCTGCCGGGCTTCAAGGAAGTCAAACCTGTTGTCTTTGCGTCCATTTATCCCATTGCCTCCGATGATTATGAAGATCTGGCGGACTCTCTGGAAAAGTTCAAGCTCAATGACGCCTCCTTCATCTATCAGAAAGATTCTTCCGTCGCTCTGGGACAGGGTTTTCGCTGCGGATTCCTGGGATTGCTGCATTTAGACATCGTCCAGGAACGACTGGAGCGGGAATATGATCTGTCCATCATCCTGTCTGTTCCGAGCGTCCGCTACCGGTTTACCCTGAAAAGTGGCGCCGTGCTGGAGGTGGACAATCCCTCCCATCATCCGGATCCGGCCTCTATTGCCAAAGCAGAGGAGCCCTACATCCGGGCTACGATGATGATGCCGGAACGCTATCTGGGTTCTGTCATGAAGCTCTGCATGGACAAGCGGGGCGCCAACTCCACACTGAGTTATACCGGACCGGGCCGCGTGGAGCTTCTCTATGAGATGCCGCTGGCCGAGGTGATTTATGATTTTTATGACCGGTTCAAATCCGTCACGCAGGGTTATGGCTCCTTCGATTATGACATCATCGACTACCGGGAGAGCCAACTAGTCTTGCTGGATATTCTCGTCAACGGTGAAAAGGTGGACGCCCTTTCCCAGATCGTACACCGGGAGCGGGCCCGCGCAAGAGGTCTGTTGGCCTGTGAACGACTGAAGGAGGAAATCCCGCGGCAGATGTTCAAGATTGCCATCCAGGGGGTGATCGGTGGAGAAATCGTCTCACGAACAACCATTTCCGCCTTCCGAAAGGACGTTACGGCAAAATGTTATGGCGGCGACATCACCCGCAAGCGAAAGCTCCTTGAAAAGCAGAAGAAAGGCAAAAAACGCATGAAAATGATCGGCTCGGTGAGCATTCCCCAGAGCGCCTTCCTCTCTGTTTTAAGGTCCGAGACGGAGTAATTCAGATGACCCGGCCCGGCTTGTATATCCACGTCCCTTTCTGTGAAAAAAAATGCGCTTATTGTAATTTCTATTCTGTTACATCCCTCAATGACATACCAGAGTATGTTAATGCTGTACTTAAAGAATTATCGCTATATAGTCGAGATTTCTCATATTTTGATACGATCTACTTCGGCGGAGGCACCCCTTCCCTGCTCTCCGCCACCGCTTTGTCAAATGTTCTGATACATGTCCGTAAGACCTTCACGATTGCCGCTGACGCCGAAATAACCGTGGAGATAAACCCGGGGGATGCTGATTTGCATTTTTTGCTATCCCTCCGGAAGATGGGCGTTAACCGTCTCAATATCGGCATCCAGTCATTTGACGAAGACATCCTGCGTTTCCTAGACCGCCGCCATACACGCAAACAGGCAATTCACAGTATTGAGCAGGCCAGAGCAGCCGGTTTTGACAATATCGGTCTCGACTTCATGTACGGGATTCCGGATCAGTCCCTGTCATCCTGGAAGGGCGCCCTCTCGCAGGCGCTTTCCTTCCATCCGGAACATCTTTCCTGTTATCAGCTGAGCCTGGAAAGCGACACGCCGCTCGGGCGCAGACATCAGAACAATGAATTTGCGCTTCCCGATGAGGACGAGCAGGCTGAACTTTTTATGCTGACCTCGGATATCCTGACGGGCGCCGGTTATCTGCATTATGAAGTTTCCAACTTCGCCCGGGATGACGGATTCAAGTCCCGACACAATCAGAAATACTGGCGACACGTTCCCTATCTGGGCATCGGACCCGCTGCCCATTCCTTTTCCGGACAGAGGCGCTGGTGGAACCACCGGTCGGTAAAGCAATATCTTCTTGATCTTCGGGAAGACAGGCGACCGGTTGAAGCCTCCGAGACATTAACCCTGTCCCAGCAGAGACTGGAAACCTCTTTCCTCGGCTTACGTACGGGGGAAGGCATCCCCCTTCAGCATTTTTCGGAACAACACGAGAATATGTCCCCCCCTGAAAGAGAGAAAGTCCTGGATCTTCTCGTGCAACAGGGGTTGATTGTCATTCAGGATGGTTTTTTGAAACCGACACGCAGAGGTCTGGCTGTTGCCGACCGCCTGGCGCTGATGCTTTGACGCTTTCGTGATAAGATTA
>CAYXQK010000136.1:0-3082 GCA_964467445.1 uncultured Syntrophaceae bacterium | reverse complement strand
TGCTTTGTGCTACATTAGCGATAATGGCCATGGGAAAGGTCCTGCCTGCATTCGCCCAGCAGGCAACCCAAGCTTCCATTCCCCCGGGCTATGCCGGCTCCAGGAGCTGTGTAGAGTGTCATGAGCGGTTTTACGGGCTCTGGTCAACCTCCCGCCATGGCCTGGCAATGCAGCCCTATACCGCTGAGTTTACGAAAAAGAACCTGGCACCGCAGCCCAGGGAAATCAAGATTGGGAAGATCACTTATCGTGCAGATATTGCCGGAGGATGGATCGTAGAGAAAGGGCCAAAAGGGGAGAAGAAGTACAAGATTGAGCATGCTCTGGGCGGCAAGAACGTTTATTACTTCCTGACCCCTTTCCCGAGAGGGCGTCTCCAGACCCTGCCCGTTGCCTATGATGTCAATAAGAAGTCCTGGTTCGACACCGCGGCAAGCGGCATCCGTCACTTCCCTGGATCAGAAGGAGATCAACCCGTAAACTGGAAGGATCCGGGATACACGTTCAACACCGGTTGCTACAACTGTCACGTGAGCCAGCTTACATCAAATTACGATCTCAAGACAGATGCCTACAAAACAATGTGGGCAGAGCCCGGTATAAACTGCGAGACATGTCATGGACCGTCGGCGGAGCATAACAGGATCATGAAGGAGACACCCAAGGGGCAGCAGCCGAAAGACTATAAGATCATCAGCGTCAAGGAGTTCACTCCAGAACAGCACAACGCATCATGCTCGGGATGTCACGCCAAGATGTCCACAATCACTGCCACGGCAACGCCCGGGGACCGCTTCTTCGACCACTACGACATCGCAACCCTGGAAGACCCTGACTTCTATCCCGATGGCCGTGACCTGGGAGAGAACTACACGTACACCTCATGGCTCATGAGCCCCTGTGCAAAGGCTGGCAAGATACACTGCGTTACCTGCCATACCAGTAGTGGGCGCTATCGGTTCAAGGCGGAGGACAAGGCTCAGGATGCCTGCATGCCCTGCCACGAGAAGCACGTGAAGAATGCCTCCGCCCACACCCGCCATAAGGAAGGAAGCCAGGGCAATAAATGCATCTCCTGCCACATGCCCATGACCTCCTTTGCCCGGATGAATAGAACCGATCACTCCATGCTTCCTCCGACCCCTGCGGCGACGATCACCTACAAATCACCCAATGCCTGTAACCTCTGCCATGCAGACAAAGACGCTGCCTGGGCAGACAAATATGTGCGTGAGTGGCGTACCCGAGACTACCAGGCGCCCATCATGAAGCGGGCCGCCCTTATCGATGCTGCCCGCAAACGAGACTGGAAACACCTCCCTGCCATGCTTGAATATGTAGGCAACAAGGATCGGGATGAGGTATTTGCTACGTCTCTTCTTCGCATGGTCCCTTTATCGGGAGATCCGAAGGTCATTCCTTTTCTGCTCGGGGGTATGAATGATTCGTCTCCCCTTGTGCGATCTGCTGCAGCAGATTCCCTGCAATATGTGCCAACCCGGGAAGCTTTGCAGGCCCTCGTGAAGGCAACCATGGATGACTATCGCCTGGTCCGAGTCCGTGCCGCCTCATCACTTGCTGCAAACCCGAACTTTCAACCGGATGAGGTGGAGAAGAAGAGTATCAGCAAGGCAAATGCAGAGTATCTTGCCTCGCTCACTTCCCGATCAGACCAATGGTCATCGTACTATAACTTAGGCAACTACTACATGAACCGCAGCGAACCAAGAACGTCCATTACCTACTATGAGACAGCACTCAAGCTTGAGCCCCGTGCAGTGCTCGCCATGGTCAACGAATCCATAGCCTATGCCCGTCTGGGAGAGACAAAAAAGTCAGAGGCTTCCCTGCAGAAGGCACTGAAGATTGCCCCTGAAAACGCTGCGGCAAACTTCAACATGGGGCTTCTCAAGGCCGAACAGAACGACCTGAAGGGAGCTGAAAAGTATCTCAAGGCAGCCCTGAAATACGACACTCAGATGGCCCAGGCAGCGTACAATCTCTGTATCATTACAACCAAAGACCGTATCAACGAGGGTATCGGTTATTGCAAGAAAGCAGCAGATCTGAGGCCACAGGAACCAAGGTATAGTTATACGTTGGCTTTTTACCAGCAACAGACGGGTGACAGTGTTGGTGCAGCAAAGACGCTCGAAAGCCTGATCGAAAAACAGCCGGCATACGCCGATGCCCATCTCCTGCTTGGTACAATTTACCAGAAACAGGGCAAAAAGTATGAAGCTGAGAAAGTTTATAGCAAGGCCTTGGAAAATGAGGGAATCCCTGAGGTATATAAAGCCCGTATTTCTGCGGAGCTGAATAGATTGAGACAGTGAAAAATTAAAGTTAACGTCATCGGTGATCGTTGACCAGCGGTCGATTATGCTGACGCTGAAAATCGAATCGGCCCTACTTGTCGACTGCTGACATTTGCAGTCCTCGTTACCGCTTGAAACATAATGACATTGGGAAAAATGCCAAAGTGCGGCTTACAGGAAGTAACTTCCTGGACCCTTCATCACTTGGCAAATGCCATAACCATTCCATGAATGGCGAGCCTGAGCCCCAGGAACAGACCGAGAATGGGTGAACGAGCGACAGGGTGAATGGGGTGAGAGAACAGCATCGCAAGCATGGTGACTGTTGGGGTCATCCAGCTAGCACGGCAAGCGAGAAGGGGAGACTCAGCGGGAAGATGCTGTAGGACGTGGGACTTACAGTCGCTACGCTCCTTCGGACGTGGGACGAAGAATACACTACGTCAAGGCGACCTGCCCGCCGAACTCGGCATGAGAAAGGCGGGAGCGGACATCCCACGTTCATACGGGAAGTCCACGAGGGGCGACCACCCATGCGGGTGACAGGCGTAAGCCCCAGCTATTGGTACAAAAGGCTACTCACCGCTTCATTGAAGGTGAGTAGCCTCGAATACTCGTAGAGTGTTGACATTGCCTTGCTCTCGGTAAAAATACCTGCTTCTTCCGCTGCAGCAATCGGGTTAAGACCACCAACGACAAGCATACCAACCTTGTCAACTCCCACAGGCACATCCAGGAGGGGTTGATTTGGCTTGCCAAAGAGA
>CAYXQK010000135.1:0-3692 GCA_964467445.1 uncultured Syntrophaceae bacterium | reverse complement strand
GGGGCAGGTACGGGGGCTCCAGCGGATGATCGAGATGCAGGCGCCTTGCGTTGACGTCCTCACACAGGTCTCTGCCGTGACATCGGCGATGAAGAAGACGGGAAACGCCATTATCCGGGCAAACATGACCCGGTGCATGACAGAAGCGGACACGGGGAAGGGCAGAGAAGATTTTCAGGCGGCCCTGACAAGGTACATCGATCTGGCGTAGAGAAGGACGATCATGAAGAAATCGAACAGCATTCCAGGGATAAGCCGCAGGTCCTTTCTGAAGACGTCGGCAGGTGTGTTTGCGGCGTCGGGCCTTGCATGGCCGGAAAAAGTGCGGGCCGGGGAAACCGGGCGACTGGCGACGCTCATCGATCTCAGCCTCTGCGACGGCTGTCCTGATATGGCGCTCCCGGCCTGTGTCTCCGCCTGCAAGACGATCAACAGGGACACGATTCCCCCCGTTGCCGACCCCATCCCGGTGCCCTGGCCGAGAAAAACGGTCGAGGACTGGTCCCGGAAGCGGGAAGTGTCAAACCGTCTCACCCCGTACAATTACCTTTACGTGCAAAGGGCTGAAGTCGAACAGGACGGAGAACCGAAAACCCTTTTCGTCCCGAGGCGCTGCATGCACTGCGACAACCCCGCCTGCGCGACCATCTGCCCGTTTTCGGCCAATCACAAACACGAAAACGGGGCGGTGGTCATCGACCAGGATTTGTGCTTCGGCGGCGCCAAGTGCAAGACGGTCTGCCCCTGGGAGATCCCGCAGCGCCAGTCAGGCGTCGGCATTTACCTCCATGTCCTGCCGGATTACATGGGAAACGGCGTCATGTACAAGTGCGACCTCTGCAACGATCGCCTTGGACTGGGCAAACAGCCGGCCTGCATCGACGCATGCCCTCGGAAGGCGATGCTCATCGGGCCTCGCCAGGAAATCAGTGCGCTGGCGGAAGAACGGGCCCGGCAGATGAACGGCCACATTTACGGCAAGAGCGAGAACGGAGGCACCGCAACGCTCTACGTGTCGCCGGTGTCTTTTGAACGGATCAACAAGACGATGAAGAAGGAGTCGGGCAGGCCCGACATGAAGCCTGGCGTCGAAAGGCAGATGGCCGGGACGGACGCCATCGGGAAAGCCGTGCTGGCAGCCCCCGCCCTGGGGATTGCTGCCGGTGTCGTGGGGGCGTTCAAGTGGCTCGCCGACCGAAAATCAGGGCTTACGGAGGGCGGGAAGAAGGATGAATGAAAAGATTCTCAGGGAAAAAGGGCTTATCGTCCGCCACAGCATCGTCGAGCTGATCGAGCACTGGGCCATTGCCCTCTCGGGGCTCGCGCTCGTTCTTTCAGGGATGTTCGAGATGCCCATGGCCAACCGCTACCACATCTCGTCCGTGCCGGGCCTGTCCTGGTCGGCCGATTACATCATCTCCCTGAAGGTCCATTACGCAGCGTCGATCGTGTTTGTCGCCACCGCCCTGTTTCACGCAGTCTACCACGGGCTGCGGGGCGACAGGGGGATGATTCCCCGCAAGGGGGATCTCCGGACCTCGATCGAAGTCATGAAGAGCTTTTTCGGCAAAGGAAAGGAGCCGCCCTTTCACAAGTACCTGCCCGAGCAGCGTCTGGCCTACGTCGGGATGGCCGTGATCATCGCCATGCTGATCCTGTCGGGGATCGTGAAGACTTACAAGAATATCTATGCCCCGGACATGTCCTACGCCGTCGTCCTCTGGGCCACCTGGGTCCACAACATCGCCTTCGTCCTTTTCATCCTCGCCTTCCTCGCCCACATGGCGGCGATCGTGCTGAAGCCGAACCGGCCGATGATCCGGGGGATTCTGACAGGGGCCGTCAGTCTGGATTACGCGGAGCACCGCCACCCGCTGTGGATCGGGGACATGGAAAAAGCGTCGGGCGGGATCGTCGAAGCGGCGAAGGAACCCGGGCCCGCTCAACCGGCCCCGAAGGCGGAGGAAACCTCGCAGCAACCGGACGATGATAAAATTGAAGGAGACGCATCGATGAGCAAAACGGAAATCATACCGCAGGTGACGGACGGCAATTTCGATCAGCAGGTGCTTAAAGCGGAGAAGCCCTGCTTGGTGGATTTCTGGGCGCCCTGGTGCGGTCCCTGCAAGGCGGTTGGGCCCGTTCTGGAGGAGCTTGCCGGAGTGTACGGGGACCGCGTCAACATCGTCAAACTCAATATCGACGAGAACCCCAACACACCAATGCTGTGCCGCGTGAGGAGCGTCCCCACCCTGATCCTGTACAGGGGGGGCAAAGAGCTTGATCGGATTGTCGGCCTCGCGCCGAAGGCCAAACTGGAAGAGCTCATCGGAAAAGGGTTTGGCGCCTAGCCGATACAGGCTTTGAGTACCCGGTACGTGTTGCCGCCCATGTAGGCCGCGACCTCCTCCCGGGTGAAGCCCGCCTCCTGCATGGCCTTGACGAGCAGGGACAGGTCGCGGATGTCCCGGTAGCCCTGGATAAACCGCGGAATGCCCCCGCCGCCATCGGTTCCCAGCCCCACGTGCTCCATGCCGATCCGCTTTTTCATTTCGAGGATCTCGGCGGCCCAGTCCCGGAAGGTTTCCCTCTTTGTTTTTCCCTGCGTCATTCCCCACGTCCAGGTGCAGACAACGCCCCCTGTTTTTGCCACTACTTCCATGTCCTTCCAGGTGCGGAAGCGCCCGCATTGGTTTGCGTTGGCCAGCGAGCAGGGGTTGCTGTGGGAATCCACCACCGGCCGCCGGGTGATCTCGGCGATCTGCCCGAGCGTGCGCGAGTCCGCGTGGGCCACATCTGCGACCATGCCCACCTCCTGCATCCGCTCGAGCACGCTGCGCCCCGCCGCCGTGAGGCCACCGTTGCGCGGCCTGAGGCCGGGACTTCCGAAGTCCTGCATGCAGTCGCCGAGCTGGTTGTTGCTGAAGTGGATGAGCGTGATCATCCTCACGCCGTAGGCGTAAAACTCGTTCACGCGCTCCGGTGTGCCCTCCAGCGCGTCGCCGCCCTCGATGGCGAGGATGCATCCCGGCACGTCTCCCGGTTTCGCCGCCTGCGCGATGTCGGAGACCTTCAGGATGAGCTTCACCTTGCCGGGGCGGACGATGCCGTCCTTCCAGTAGTCGAGCTGGATCTTCGTGTTGTCGAATTCCGAGCCGGGCAGCTGTCCTCCCGAAAGAAAAACCCGGTCGCCCACGGCGGCAAAGACGCTTGCCGCCACGCCCATCTCCGTCATGAAATGCACCGTCGAGGAGTTCTCGGGGCGCTGGCCCTCCGACAGATACCGCTCCGGGTGTGCGTGGACGTCGATGATGCGAAGCCCCTCGAGAGTGTTCTTCCGGCTGTCCGCGCGGGGGGTGCTGGCCCACGCAGGCGTTTCCGGAAACCCGAGAGAGAGCGCGGAGGCCCCGAGTGCCTGCAGGAATTGTCGGCGGTTCAACGACTACCTCCTGAAAAATTGTGTCATTCCGGGCACGACCCGGAATCCATCTTCATCCGTGTGGATTCCTGCTTGCGCAGGAATGGCAGGGTTTGAAAGGGTTTCATTTTTCTTGCGGCGCGGAGAGCAGCACCTCGATCTCCCCGAGGATCCGGTCGCCGTCGGCGGGTGAGGCCACGGCAAACCAGGCCTTCTGCGGGTAGATCATCACGTTGGGCCCTTTCCCGCAGAGGCCCATGCAGCCCCCGCTCGA
>CAYXQK010000134.1:0-10624 GCA_964467445.1 uncultured Syntrophaceae bacterium | reverse complement strand
TCAAATTCAGCGTAGCCGAGCTCTTCCCCCCCTCCGAAGAGACTTCCCATGAGCGCGAAAGGCGCCGTCACGGCTCGCGTGATGAGGTTGACGATCACCTGGACAATCAGTCGGCCCAGGCTGAACTCGGGATCGTCGAGGCTGCCGGTGACGGGAACATCCAGGTTGATCTGCCCTTTTCTGTCTTTCAGCAGGGCGATCGCCAGACCAACGGGGAGTTTAGTGGCCTTGGGACTTTCCACCTGCTCTCCGAGGGTCAACTGGTCAATGAAGATCTTGTTTTCAGACTCCAGTTTTCCCTTGACGATCAGATATTTCAGATCAAAGGACAGCTTTCCCTTCTGGATGGTATAGCCCATGTATGTGCCCGAATAAGGGGATACGGAACTGAGGTCCATATCCTTGAAGGAGGCCTTCAGGTCCACAAAGAGGTCTTCCCGCAGCGGATGGATCTGGCCCGTGATTTCGGCGGGCATGTGTTGGTTATATTTTCCCCTGAGCTCCACCTCCGCCGGTTTTTCGCCGATGGAGGAAAGGCCTGAAATCCTGCCCCCCATCTCGGAAAAATTCGCTGAGAAATTCGGTTTGATGGAACGATCCAGAAAGTCGATCTTTCCCCCCTGAAGGACAATGGCATCTATTTTGATCACGCCGGCCGAATCTTTTCCGGGCGGATCAGCCTTGGCCGTGACAGGCGGCGACTCCGTTTTTTTCTGCAGACCGGAGGCCTTTTCTTCAGAGACCGCCGGTGTTGTTTTATCCGCAGGTTTTTCCTGTTCAAGGATGCTCTGAAGATTCATGACGCCGTTTTCATGGATAACGACGCCCGCGTAAAAGTCTGCAAGGGCGATCCGCCCTATGTTTACGGACAGGGGATTGTATCCCACACGGACATCGCTGAAAAACAGGGATTTCCACGCCAGGATGTCTTCGGCATTCAGTTTGTCAATGGATTTGAAATTGGAGATGAGGCATTTTCCGGCATACGTTGCCGACAGGCCCTTTTCCTTGAGGTCCTTGAAGCCGACCTTTCCCTCAGCGGTCACGGCCCCGTCTGTAACCGTGATTTTCACTTTATCCATGAAATATCCCTGCAGGGGGCGGATATCGATATTGTTGAGATTCATGGCAAGATCGGCGGACAATGGATCCACCGTGAAAGGGCCGACCGCGGAGATGCGCCCTTTACTACCCAAGTTCGTGGCAAGGTCCAGATTGCTCCTGCTGTCTTTCTTCGTCGAAAGATCCGTCATCTTCAGATTCAGTTTACTCAGTACGAGCGATACCGGTTCCGGGGGCTGATCATCCCTGAATGTGATTTTTCCTGCGTCAATCCTGAATTCACCGACATCAACCAGCAGCGGAGCAGGCGCCTTCCCGTTTGCCTTTGGGGGTGACTTGTCCGGCTTTCCCTTCTCCTTCTTGTCTGCGGGAAGAAGGGATAACAGATTGATGTCGCCCTGCTTGCCGCGGCGGATGTTTACCTCGGGCGAGGCCAAGGTCACTTTTCCCAGTTGGACGAGCGGCGTCAGAGGTTCGATATTGACAATCGCAATGTTCAGTGACGGGATCCGGATGACAGGAAGCCCCTTTTTGTCATCCACGGCAAATTGTTTGAGAGCCACGTCTCCCTTGATGGACAGGGAGGGCTTCTTGTCGCGGCTTTGTATATAGGAAAGCTGAATTTTTGTATCGATGGTGCCTGAAAGGAGCTTGAAATTCAGGTCAAACGGCGCATAGGCGAGGTAGTATGGAAGGTTGAAGTCCTTGATATCGATGTCGAAGACGGTTTCCAGAGATTCCTGAAAAGGCTTTGTCTTGCCCTGAATCAGGTAGGGATTCCCGTTGATATTTGCGGACAAAACCGGCTGTGTATATTGGTCGGCCATGTAGTCCATATTCGCAATGACGGGAATGGAAATCATGAGATCCCTGACCGTGTGCGATGTCTTTTTCGGCCCGTCCCAGACATCCAGGCTTCCCCTCTCAATACGGATGTTGTTCAGCGAGAAATAAAACGGGCTCTCCTTCTTCTGCGGGTCTTTTTCCGGTTCTGCGGGTTTGACCAGAAGATCGGAGAAATTGTAGGTGGTTTCTGAGGTGCGGACGATCCGGACATAAGGCCCGGTCAGCTTGATCTCCTTGAGGATCATGGCCCTTTTAAACACGGAGAAGAAGTCGACGTTCACATAGAACTCGTCAAAGGATACGAACTTCTCCGATCCCGCCGGTTCCCGGATTTCAAAACCCTGGACCGTGGCCGTCAGCAGATAGGGGTTGATCTTGATCCGCTGGATCGATACGGGGCGATGAAGGGCCAGGGAAAGCTTTTCCACGAGCAGTGATTTGGCAATGGGGGGCGCGATGAGGAAACCTGCCACCCCGATCACCGCCAGGAGAACCGCCATCCAGATCAAAACTTTTTTCAATCGTTGCATAGGGTTACCTTCCTGAATCTCGATGCTTCATCAATGGCGGGATTGCCTCCATATACGCCGACAGGCCATTTAATATCTGAGACTTTGCATAAAATAGCATAAGGCCATTTGAAATCAAATGAAAATTCAGTGCGGGCGCAAATTTCTTCAGGAATTATTTGTTTCTTTGGCTTAAATGTTGTAGCATCAGGCGCAAATCGGTGGAGCGACTGCTTCAACAGGGTGATTGTGGGGCGATGGTCATGGTCGCCGGTAAAGTCTGAAACCACTTAGCACAAGGAGATTACCATGCATATTCCAGATTCCATGCTGCAGGGCAGCATTTGTCCCGTAACCGCAACCGTGAGCGCAGCGGGCATTATTGCCGCCGCCTATTTCGGACATAAAGTCAAAGACAAGCCGTCCGCGGCCCGCTTCGGCGCTGTGACCGCCCTGGTCTTTGCAGGGCAGATGATGAACTTCCCGATCATGAACGGCACGTCCGGGCATTTGCTCGGCGGGGTTCTGGCGGCAAGTTTACTGGGTACACCGTTCGGCATTTTAGCCATCGCGTTGGTGGTGATCGTCCAAAGCCTCCTCTTTTCGGATGGAGGCGTCACGGTTCTCGGCGCCAACATCTTCAACATGGCCATCCTCGGCGCGGGAGTGGGCGGAATGCTGCGCGCCACGCTTGCGGACCGGTGGCAGGGCGCATACGGAAAACATGCCGCAACGGCCGTTGCCGCATGGCTGTCCGTCCTGCTGGCCTCGTTTGCCGTCAGCGTGGAACTGGCCGTCGACGGACAGATTGCCTTCCTCAGGGTTGTCCCGGCGATGCTCGGAACCCATGCCCTGATCGGCATCGGGGAATCTGTCATGACCGTTGCCGGCTGCCTGCTGCTTGTTGAAAAGAGTGCCCCTGCAAGGACCGCCGGAGGGCAGGTTGCCGTGCCGCTGACCGCCGCGGCTGTGATCGCACTCATGCTGAGCCCGTTCGCATCCGGCTTCCCGGATGGGCTGGAATGGGTCGGAAGAAAGTACCATTTTCTGCATGAATCCGCGCCGGCTTTTGCAGGCCCCTTGTCGGATTACACTGTCCCGTCGTTGAGCAATGAAATGCTCTCCACGGGAGTCGCCGGCCTGCTGGGTGTCGTGATCTCCTTTGGTATAGCCTGGATCATGTTGCGGCTGATGGACGTCTCGACGTCAAGACAAAGAATCATCTGACAAAGCGCCGGTGGAAGCAGCGAGAAGGCGCTGATTTCAACGACATGCAGGCGGGACAAGTACAATTAAACGGCCCAAAAACAAAAAAGGTTACACCTCTTAAAGCTGTAACCCCTTGATTTCATTTGGTGCCGGAGGTCGGAATTGAACCGACATGATCGCAAGGATCGGGGGATTTTGAGTCCCCTGCGTCTACCAGTTTCACCACTCCGGCACACGGGGTGGATTATAGAGCGAGGGGGCAAATGTCAAGAAAAATGTATTGACAGCCGTGGAACCCCCATGTTAATGGGCGCGTGAATCCAGCAAAATACACCATCACGGGGTTGTAGCTCAGTTGGGAGAGCGCTTGAATGGCATTCAAGAGGTCGTCGGTTCGATCCCGACCAGCTCCACCAGGGGAAAAAGGGGGTTAGCCAACTTATGGCTAATCCCCTTTTTATTGTTCGTATGAGGGCCTGTTCGTATTTTTTTCACAATCAGGGATGTAATAATTTTTCATCCTTGTGAAAAGCCCCTGGCATATGGAAGCGACAGATGTCCTGGCGGTTAAGAGATACTGCGCAGGATGGCCTCGACAATGGAGTCGCTCAGTTTCCTGAAATCGCTGACCAGGCTGGCTTCGCCCATGGATATGGAGTGTTTTGTGAAGACGATCTTCTTCTGGTCAATGCTGATCACTTTGCAGTTTGTAACAATCAGCGATCCTTTCTTTTCAATGGTGCCTGCAATCACAAAATTGAGTCCCATCCTCGTACCGATGTTGACCGCGTTCTCCATCTGATCATTTTGTTGAAGATCGTTGATAGCCAGGAAAGTCTCAAGGTCCTTCCGGTCAAGCATGACAAACGATGGTTCCGTTTTCAGGGCATTAATCAAGGTATTGGTGGCTGTAATGCCATAACTGGAAGCATCCATGTTGAGGGGCGTAAAATGAAAAACAGAAACGTTGTAACGGGAGGCGCCTCTGGAAACGGCCCTCCCCTCCGATTTTTCCATGGCTGTTGTTTTCTCGGCGCCGGCAAGGGGCTTAACAGGAGACGCTATTTTCGATTCCACCGCAGGGACACTAACCCCCACAGAGAAACCATAACGGGCGGTCACCACGTACCCGTTACGGCTATAGTTGTAATAGGCCCTTACCTCGTACTTCCCTGGTGAGCGAGGGTCAAAGGTCAGGACACCCTGACTCAACCCCCTGGGCATGTACTTATAGTCCCCGGCTTCAGTATCCGGAGAGCCGGCCGGCACGATACATATCCAGTCCCCCGCATTGCCCGGCGAACTGGAAAAATTAACTCTGATCATTTCACCGGAATTATAGCTGTCCTTGTCAGTATTTACAATGGATGCTCCTCCCACAGCGCCTGGCTGGAAGAAGAAGGTCACTATGATAAAAAGGACCATGGAGGCAATGGGTCTAATCTTTAGAATTTTTTTCTGCATTAGTTCCGTTTCCATTGAGTTGAGGTTGGGATACAGATCACCATTATGGACTAAAAGAACATCATTGATAACTGGTTGAACTCCTCATATTTCTCACATGGGAAGGAACCACGTAATGCTGCAGCCCCTCTTGACTCGCGATCTGATCATCACGATCATCTCTTGAAGTAGAGACATATTTCCCAGTCTCATGCAAGTTATTTTTCATATTCTTCCAGCAATTCTCTGAGAGCCGGCCTCACATAGATGTCACCGAGATCGAACCGCCTCAGTGCCTCTATCATGATCCGCATCTTTTCTTTCACCGTCGCCTGTGAGTGGATAATCAGAATGTATTTCCCTTCCATGCGGCACAGCCCACCCGGACCCGTTAACTCATCTTTGATTATCTCGTACCGTATGGGTATCCCGAGTTTGTCAGCCAATCCCTCAAGATGACTCAAAGCGGTGTGATCGTCCATGAAGATTTCCGGGTATGAACCTCTGTTATGGTTTATAAATCTGCTATTGAACCGGCCCTTTGGCTTCCCTGCCATCGGACGCAAGCTTTTTTCCCAAATTAAAAGCCTCTTTCATCACTTTCTCATTGGACCGGATTTGACCGGCATCCATGGCACTGCCGTAGACCATGCCAACAATGTTGGCTTCTATGTAACCAAAGGCATCCTGAAAGGTCCTCAGCGCATTGACACAACCTGAATCAAAGGGATCTTCACCGCCATAGGTCATGGCGATTGCGATCGGCTTCCCGATAAAGGGTTCCTTCTGGTAGGCAGGAAGGGCGAAACAACGATCCATGAAGAGCTTGGTCTGTGCAGACATGTTGAACCAGTAAACAGGACTGGCGATAACCCAGGCATCTGCCTCGATGAGCTTCAAATAGATGTCCTGCATGTCATCCGGGATGGAACACCCCTTGCTGTTTTTCTTCTGGCAGATAAAACAGGCTTTGCAGGGCGCAATGGTCTTGCCATGCAGATAAATGGTTTCGACCTTTGCCCTGGCCGATTTTGCCCCTTTTGTTATCTGATCCGCAAGAATGGCGCTATTTCCCTTTCTTCTCGGACTTCCCAACAATACCAGAATCTTCTTTGCCATAAATGCCCTCCTGTTTTGATGTAATTATTACAAACCCCGCAATCATTGATGATCATCAAACATATTATATTTCTTTCCTTTTCCAACCGCGCCTTGAATAGCACGGTGTAAATCAATGGCCATAAAATCGGCGATTTTCCCTTCAATCGCGAGCACCTGGCTCTTGTTCTGGAGGATCAGGTTGCGTATCTCCTCCACGGTACCGTATCGTTGGACCAGGTCCTGCACCCTCTCCTCAATAGTCACGATCGTGTCGTGCAGCACCCGCTTGTCGGCGTAGTATACGATCTCCCGCTCCTCAAGCCTTCCCTCAAGATTCACATTCTGTATAATGACATGTTGCTCCACAATCTCTGCGATACGCGGAAACCCCAGTTCCCTCAAGAGTTCTCCTCCGGATGCATCGTGCCGCTCCTTTGTTGCAAGAGACCTTGTCTTGGTAATGTCGTGCAGGAGTGCGGCTGCAATCACCAGATCTCTGTTCACGGGCACACCGCTTTTAAGATTATCCATGATCGCCAGGGAAACATTCATGACCTGCAGGGAATGCTCCACGATTTTTGGCAGCATGGAGTATTGCACCATGAGTGCATCGCATTCCGCTCTGGAAGGGATCCTGTCACACGCACTATTTGTCATGTTTCTTATCCTTCAGATAGCTCACGTAGTGCGATGCCGTACGCTTCGGGCTTTCCATCATGGGAATATGTCCGGTATCCTTCATGATGACGGTTTTGTAATTTTTCAAATTCTTTTCCAAAACCGCAACGCCAATATCTTTCTCATTTTGAACCTCCTGGCATTGTGAATTCAGATAGGGGCATATCGATCTTTCTTTAATTGTTTCGTGTCTCAATCCCCGGCATGCAGAGTCCGACGGATTTTAAAAAAATCAGGGCTTCTGAAAATGATGGTGGTCCATCATGGACTTGAAATGCCGGCCCCAGCACCAGCCCAGATCGATAAAGGCCCGGACCACGGAACTGTCCTCCGAGAGCGTTCCCGCTATCCCGGGTTGATAGAGAGAGCCTTTGGGCGATATGCGGCCATCCTGATAAATAACGGGATTCTGTATCGGATTGATATCCACGGCATGTCCGGTGGCATGGCGGGACAGCCGTCGGGTCCCCGCGACCCGCCGGTAGTTGAAGGCCGAGGTATTGTTGGCGGCCATCGAGGCATTGTCCGACCAGCCGTAATGGACAATGGGAATCACCCTGGCAATCGGGAAGCGCTCACCTCTGATGAGCGTAAAGATTTCTTCGATCTCCTGCCGCACGGATTGATGCACAAGCAGTTGCCCCTTGTGCAACTCGCCGTCGAAGGAATAGTAGGGCACATCGACCAGGCAGAGTTCCCGGATCACGTTCTCCGGCGCCCTCGTTCCATCAATCGCCTCTGCAATGGACATCTGGCTGTCAATGATGATGCGACCCTGGTGATTGTCCTGGGACATTGCCTTGCTCCCTAAAATAATTGAATACAGACAAGAACTGCGATGATGAACAGCCTTGTCGCCGTCGGCGCAGGCTGAATCCTGCGGCTACCATGCATTTTCACAATGCATCGACAACCCCTGCCATGGCCTTTTTATCGACGGATACATCCTGAAAAATATTATTGATCAGTTCGGCGTCAATTGTCCGGAAATCCTTCTCTCGCGGCGTGATGAAGAATCCCCCCATCTCTACGGAAGCCGGTGTGATCAGGATCTGCGCCTCCCCTTCAAGGTCATAGACTTTAGGACGATGCCTCGCGCGCGGGAAAATCAGAATCATCCAGTGGTCTTCCCGGTATGACCCCATGAGGTTCATCATGGGCTCGTCAACGACCTGGAAGGCCACCCGCATCGCCGCAATCGCGTTAAGCAGTGCGGACGCCACATGATCCTGCCTGGCCCCCCTCAGGACCAGGATTGCCCGTCCCAAACCCACAGCCCTGAAGACATCGACACCCTCCTTGCTTTTCAGCAACTGCAGTTTCCCGTCTGCGCGAATATCCGCCTCCACGGGCAGCGTGCCGGCGGGCGCCGCCTGAAAGTGCTGGTGATCCGGCGCGGATGCTCCGCTTCGAGGTCCATTATACAAAACCGTGAACTGCGGTGAAAAATCCCGCATCAACGCCAGAAAGGCGGTAAGCGCCGGCTCAATCGACTGCGGCCGGTGGTGGACATACGAAATGGTATAATGCTGCGAAAAGATCGGCGCCGGGTTGCAGAGCACGACATATTCTTTTCGGTAAAGGATCGCCCGCTGCGCCTCCGGCAGGTTCTTCCGGCATAAAAAACAGGGGCGCGCCAGGATGGAGGCCGGATCGACCCTGGCCGCGCTGCTCACGATCCGTTGCGGATTCCACTGGACTTTCAGGTTATATCCCGGACAGGAAACGTCCCGGATTTCCGCAGCCTTTAAAGCTTGATAACCTTGTCGAAGCTGCGGCCAGGAAGTTTTCTGTTCGGCAAGGAGATCCTGACAGAGGCTGGCAAGCGCTGGCCCGCCCTCCTCTCCTTCGAATATCGCAAAGATCTGACTGGATTCCATTTATGCCCTGTTCAGCGCCTGACGCGCCATGATCTCAAGCGTGCGGATTTTGTCTTTGAAAGCATCATTGCGGTTCGCCTTTTCCACCGTCAGGGCGGCGTCGGTATTGCCTTCCCACCGCCGGCAAAGATAGAGATTTTCATAAATCCGGCCCAGGCGGTATTCCCGCAAAAGCCGCAGGACCATCGCATAATCTTCGCCATAGCTGACGTTCAGGAATCCGGTCTGCCGCAAGAGGGCCGTCTGAAAAGCCCTGGGCGCCCCCAAACCGTTGATCCGCAGGGCATTATTGAGGCCGTTGTCGTCCGTCCATTCCCGATGGTCGATCCGTCCCGGGGGGATTTCTGCAAGATCTTCATTGACAAGGGTATAGGTCCCGATGACCATTGCACAGGAACTGCTTCTGAACAGATCGACAATTTTCTGCAAGGTATGGGGGCTGCTGTAAAGATCGTCCGAGTCGAGCTGAACGGCGTAACGTCCGCAGCAGCCGGCGAAGACCCCCTCATTCCAGCAGCCGCCGATGCCGAGATCCGTTCTTTGCGGGATCAGGTGATTCAGGGCCGGATACTTCCGCGCCAATCGGGACAGCAGGGCTGTGGTTCCGTCCGTCGAATGATTATCCACGCAGATGACGTTGAAGGCAAAATCCGTCTTCTGCGACAGGGCGCTCTGCACCGCATCGGCCACGGTGCGCCGGCGGTTTTTTACCGGAATGATCACGCTCGCCTCTACGGGAAACCGCAGTCCGGGCGCCGGGACATCCTTTAACGCCGGTTTCATCCAGGCGCCGATCCGCTTCAGATGCGCCGTGGCGGCCGTCTCCATTTCTCCTTGCACCGCCTGCTGGCGGGGATTGACATAGGCAAAATGTTTTTCCTCAGAAACCGCCCTTCCCTTTCGTCTTCCGCTGTCCTGCGCGGGAAGAGGCCCATTCGTACCAACCATTTTCGTGTAGAGATATTCCTGCAGATGAAAAAGGGGATAATCCGTCGACACTTTCAGGCGCAGGTCATACAGACCGGCATGGGACAGGTCGGCGACAGCCCCGTATTTTTTTAACGAGGACCGGGCCGCGGCAACTGAAATAAGCCGTACGGGGCCAAAGTGAAAATCATCCCGGATGCTGCCCGATTGGTAATCATTGACGGGATGTTCAAGTCGCCGGCCTGCCTGCAACTCGCAATAATCCGAATAGATCATGCCGGCCTTTGTTGTTTGGGCCACATCGATCAGGCGCTTCAGCACCCCGGGGCCCCATTCGATCTCAGTGTATTCCTGGACCAAAAGCAGGTATCCGGTCCGGGCGTGCCCGATGAGGCGATTCCATAGCAGACCGTCGCTGATCGAAGGGGCCTCAAAAGATTTGCACCGCGATTGCGTCGATTTTAAACCACCCTGCTGCACGACAAAGATTTTCCGCACATGCGGTGATCGAAGCAGATCCTGCCGGACTTTCTCAAACCAGGGCTGACCCCGGTAAGGGAGGACAACGGTCATGCCGTTCATGCGCTCACATCCCTCGTGTGATGATTATAGCTGAATTAACCATGATGGACTCGTCAAAAGTCCCTTTTCCCCTCTCCCGGCGGGAGGGGACGAAGGGGGGAAAGACCTGATTGAATTCAGTCATTTACCACCCCCACCCGAACCCTCCCCCGTCAAGGGGGAGGGAATTCTTGAATTTTTCGAAGTTGTCAAAACAGGAACTTGTTAAATTTCTTCACGAAACAGAAAACGGCGGTAAAACGCCAGTTCGGCGATAGACGCGTGCACATCGTAATAGGCGTCATGGCGACTGCCCGACACGGGCAAGACGGCCTCCGGGAAGTACCGGCGGATGGTTTCCGGATTTTCCTTTTCAAATTCAACACCGGGGTGCAGACGCATCCACTC
>CAYXQK010000133.1:0-2710 GCA_964467445.1 uncultured Syntrophaceae bacterium | reverse complement strand
CATATGGTGAAATCATAAATCTTTTATTTCTTGCGTATATGTACTCAATCCCATCAAGGACCTTAATGTCGCCAGGCTTTGGTTTTTCTTCTTCAATTCGCGTTGTTTTTTTTGCCTGGTCTTGTTTTGTCTCTGAGCCAGGGGTACCAGTTGCGGCATCCTTCTTTTTTTCAAAAGGGTTAGTACAAGAAAACAGGGAGAGTGCAATAAAGATAACGATAAATTTTTTCATCACTGATTATAATGTAATTGACTTTAAAAAGTCAAACCCCCCTTAGATTATTAAAAATTGATAATGTAGGAAAATGGTGGAGGTGGCGGGAACCGAACCCGCAAACAGCCATGCCCATATTAACTCTACATATACCATAGAAGCAAAACGGAAGCAAATCGATAAAAAAGAGTTTAAAAACATGGGTACAAATCGCAACAAGCGACTCGAGATCATCAGACTCAAGCAAGACAGGTCAGTATGAAGTAGTTCGAGTTAAGTGCATCGTGCCGATGGTACCGATCCCGGGACTCCACAAAGTCTATGATATAGAAAGGGAACCAAAAAAACAAATGTGTTTTTGTCGCAACAGGACTTCAAGCGTTGGAGCATAGACCATCTCTTAATTCACCTGAATGAAATGATCCAGCTTGAAATCACAAAACACCTCCGACTCAATTATATCACACAGACCCCAAGGGCTTGAAAATGCCCTTCTGAGAATCGTTTCAGAGCGCGATTTTCTTCCCAGCCTAATACTTATTACTCATTACCCCATAAATTTGCAGCTACGCTTAATTTGACCCTATCAGGGTGCTTGTGAGCACTCTTTGGCAAGGCTTTTGCAAGTAGTCCAAGAAAATTATTAAAGGAGAACTCCGAAGCCCGTTTTTGAAACCGGGGGGGGATCTGCAGCAGTATCTAGGGTGAGGCAAGTTATATCTTTTTTCTTAAAAATGTTTTCAATGCCTGTTCAACAATATCCGAGATGGTAGTTTCATCTTGAGTCGCTCGCCCTCGATTTGTGATATCGGCTCTGATTAACTATGAATCCTGATGATGGAGGTCAGCGGACCGGGTCTTGACATGAGGGAAGAGATGGATACACAAAAATATGAGGAGGATACCTTTAAGGGTAAAGATAAGCGATAGACAATTGTGGTGAATTTCTTCCTTAGCCTTAAAGGTTTTCTTCTGTAACATTCTGCTTACGTAGTTATCGGCCCATGCGTCATTTCGAGTGGCACTGTTGAAACGTGCTTGAATTATACAACCGCTTGACAAGACACGGCCTATGGCTATAATTGGCATATATCATGCATGTTAGATTGTTTGGCGAGGGATAAAATTGTGGTGGGAGGAGTCATGCCACATTGTACCACCAAAACGACTAGGGAAGATCCAAACGGATCTGACAGATTCATAAAAGCTACCTGTTGCCTTGTCCTCTGGGGCTTAGCAAGCATCAGTCAGAAGAGCGATAGAGTGACAGGGGATATATGAAACTAGATTGAACTTTCTAGTGATAGCACAAAACCAGAAGGAGTAGGGGTTATGAAAAAACTCTTAATGGCAGCACTCATCTTACTCATCAGTATCGCTTTTTTGCCCGCAGGTTGTGCACGGTCCAAGGAAGCCCCGGAGAAAGCCCCTGCAAAGGAAGCCCCGGAGAAGGTGGCCCCGAAAGAACCGGCAGCGAAGCCGAAACCAAAGGTTTCAGGGTTTGTGGGGAAAGTAGCAATGATTGATGCAAGCCTGATCCAGGTGAAGGGCAAAAAGGGATCGGTAACCTTCGATGCGAGCAATCCTGAGTTCAGGGGTTACAGGGCTATCGGTGATGTGATGGCTGGCGACACAGTGGCAGCAAAGTATACAAAAGATGGCATTATCATCACGAAGCTTAAAGGAGCAGCAGGAGAGAAGAAGGCGGAAAAAGCAAAGAAGGCACTAAAGAAAAAAGTTGTCAGTCGGACCAGTTGCACGGGAACAGGTCCCTGCACGGTCTCCGTTGATAAGCGGACAGTGGAAGATTACAAGCTCAAGGTTATCAACAAAAGCAAGGAAGGCGGTTCAGGCATGGTATCCAGCACGCCTGCGGGTATTTCCTGCTCAACAGGAAGCTCTACAGGATGTGAAGATTTCTTTGTGTATATCGAGGAAGTTACCCTCTCGGCTTCAGCTGATATAGGGTCTGCCTTCATTGGCTGGAAGCCTGCGTTACAATGCCCAGGTACTGGTGATTGTGTGGTGACCATCGACCGTAAGCGAACAATAACGGCAGTATTCACTAAACCATGAATTGAACAGTAACCAAATACCATCAACACAAAGGTGGAGAAACGAAAATAAGGTTACTTGTGTTCATTAGTGTATTGGCATTTCTGTGCAGTTTCTTGCCTGTCGTTAGGATAACCCTATCGCTGTTGTTGCGGCAAAATGCAGTAAGCTGAATTTGTTCATAGCCCTGAGTAAGCTACCTAGTAAATCAAGAACAAGATACGCCCCCCCATCCTTTAATGTTATATGTTACTAAGAGCGTAATCTTTGCAAGAAAAGGCCATGATGGTTGAAGATTTCCTTCCTGAAAAGCGTGTTTTTGTTCCCAATCTAGAAATACAACGTTACAGATCGTATTCAACATTCCTTAGAATGTAAAATCTTTTCAAAATGGGTTGACAAATTTTTAAAAATATGAATAATTGATATATCACACACAGG
>CAYXQK010000132.1:0-6433 GCA_964467445.1 uncultured Syntrophaceae bacterium | reverse complement strand
CGTAGGACGCCAGCAGCTCCTGCCATCGCGCGTCGAGGCGCTTCAGAAGGTCCGCCCGGCTCATGCCCTCCTCCCGCCGGAGGGTCCTGTGCTGCGGCGCCGAGCCGAAGGGGCCGCGGCGCGTCTCGTGATCTGCGCCTTCACCAGCTTCCGGACCAGCGCTGCCGGCAGCGGATCGTCCGGCGGGAATCGAATGGTTCCCTTGCTGGTGTCGTATGCCGCCAGTTCGCGCGCGTACTGCTCGACCACGGCGCCCGGGTAGAAGGCGCAATGTCTCGCCGCCGCGCCGAAGTGCACGAGCAGCTTCCCGTCGAGACGGAAGGCCGGGATGCCATAGCTGATGCACTCTTCGGCGCCCGGGGCGGCTGCCTTGATATGCCGCCGGAGCCATTGCAGCGCCGCGCGCTTGTCGGGAGGCAGCTGCGCCAGGTACTCGTCAATCGTGCCAGCGGCAACCCTGGACATTGGGGGCATGGTGGCTCCTGTGCCCGCGCGCCACGCGGTCAGTGCCGGTAGTAGATCTTGCCGACGATCTTCCAGCCGTCCGGAAACTTGTACAGCGACAGGTAGTCCGTGAAGAGACGCTTGTCGTTCTGATGCAGTTCCAGCTTCACCGAGGCCGCCGAGCCGGTCACGTCGATTGCCAGGAACTTGCAGACCGTCAGCGGCGGCTTCACCCCGTCGGCCTTCCGTTTCTCGGCCGACGCAATCCACTCCGCGATGGGGAGGCGAGTGAGCGTGCCGTCGCGCAGGCCCAGGAGCACGAAGTCCGGATGGAAACCCGCCTTCGTCTTCTCGAGGTCGCCGAGGTTCTGCAGGCCGTCGACGTAGGCGGACTGAATCAGGGCCTTGATAGCGTCCTGGTCGGACTGGGCGAGGGCAGGGGAGGCGGCGGGCGCGACGAGCGCGGCCGCGATCAGGGCGGCGACAATGAACCGGACGGACATGCTTCCTCCTGGCGCTCAGGCCTTCGGCGGCTCGTCCATGCCCACCCACAGGTTCCACGTGCTGAGCTCTTCGCGTCCGCACGCCTTGAGGTACAGGAACAGCTGTGTGCGGTAGGCCGCGCAACCGCAGAGCACCTGGTTGACCAGGAACGCCCCTCGGCTCGATTTCCCGGCACCGAACGGATCGATGTCGGCGCGCAGGTCGTCGTCCGAGACATCGGCCAGCAGGGCCGTGTAGGCGGCTGGCTGCGCCGCAATGGCCGCCTGCGCCTCGTCGAACGTCCGCGCCGACGCGGCCTGTTCGGTGGCCGCCCAGGCGGCTCCGTCGAACGCGCCGGCCTTGGCCGCCTGCACCAGCGCCGGCCCCATCATGCTGAGGTAGCGGAGCAATTCAACCGTGCTGCGCTGCTTCGGCGTGGGGCGGTAGTCGAGCTTCGCGCGATCGATCTTGGTCGCGAGATGAAGCAGGATGCGGACCTCGTTCTGCAGCGATGCAATCAACTCGGGCTTTGTCAGCACCATCGGGGGCTCCTTCGGGAAATGCGGGAAGAAGGCAGCATAGCACGGCCGTCCGGCTTGGCCGAGAGCGGTGCGCTCGTCAGGGATGCCGTTCAGTCGGTCGGTGGCCCTCCGAGGTAGGCCTGCGGCACGTCCAGGCCCTGAAGACGGAAGAAGGTCAACTGGTCGAAGTACCCGCGCTGAAAGGTGATTTCTCCGCCCTGGACGTGGAAGAAGCCGCACCCGCGCAGCCCATTGGGGTCTCGCCATTCGAGCGCCGCCCATTCCCCGTCCTCGAGCAGGCGCTCGACGATACAGGTCATCTTGGCGCGGCCGAACTCCGTCCGGAACATCTCGCGGATGGCCTCGCGGCCTCTCAGCGGTTCCATCACCACCTGGTGGTTGACGGCGTCCGGGGAATACAGCGCGGCAAGGCCGTCGCTGTCCGCCTGATTGAACCGCGACACCCACTCCCGCACAACGGCCGAGGGACCGCGCGCGCCACTCATGACTCCCGGTCCTCGCAGAGGCGCTTGAGCGTGGCGAGTGCCGCCGGCCAGACTCGTGTCATGTACTCCTCGAACGCCTGCGGCCGGTGCTCGGCGACTTCTGCCACCATGCCCTCGCCGGTGGGCACCAGAAACCGCATGCGGGTGCCGGTCTCCCAGGTGCCCTCGAAATACGAGCCCTCGGCGAACTCGGCGGTCCAGAGCCTGTAGGACTCGCGGCCGAGCAATGCATCCCGGACTGTCTGCCGGGAGGCCTCGATGTCGGTCGAGAAGTGCAGCGTCTTCATGGTCGTCTCCGATGCCGTGTTGTCGCGGCGTTCAGTCACCCGCGCAGGGAACGCGCCGGTACGGGAACTCGACACGCCTGGACGTTCCGTCCCGTGTGCCTTCGACCCAGGCCAGCAGGGAACCGGCCTCGCGACGGTAGCCGATGCGCTGGGGGAAGTCGTGCGCGGGATTCTCGAACACGACGGTCGTTCGGGCGATCGTCGTCGAGAGAAACTCCGCAGATGGCTGGCCGGAGGGGTGGGCGATGTAGACGAGCCGATCGCCGCGTTCGCGGATGACGATGAATTCATACTCCGTCAGTTCTTCGCCCCGCACCGTCCGGCTGAGGCCCACCATGCTCCGGCCCCTCGGCGCGGTCCACTGCTCCTCGACCACGCGGCCTGCAGAAACCGCTTCCCAGCATCCCTGCAGCCATGCGAGAGGCTGAATGCCCGCCGTGGCAGGAGCCTCCTGCGCGCGACCAGTCGCGGCGACGACAACGAACGCGAGAGTCAGAAAGCGCACGGGCAATCACCTTTCAGAGGAGGGCCGTGCCGGCCGCTCGCGGCGCATCAGCGGCTCGCCGGCGGGACTACGCCGTTCAATCGCAGGTAGACGACCAGCTGGCCGTAGTGATCGGATGCATGCCAGACGGCGAGCGTCGCAATGCCGAGGCGCGTCGACGGACCGCCGTACGGGCCGTTCACCGGCTCGAGCGCGTTTGCCGCCGTCATCGTCCGAAGCACGCCCTGCGCGTACGCGAACGACTCGCGCAGGTAGGCGACGAGTTCTGCCTTGGTCCGCGCCGGGCTCGGTCCTCCCGACGCGCAGTCCGCCGGCGGGTCCTTCTTCTCGATCTCATTGAAGAAGCCGAAATTCCCGCAGGCGACGTGCTTGATCTGCTCGCCGAACGTCCGCACGCCCGTGAACGCGCCGTCGCCGGGCTTGAATCCATACCGCTCCGCCGGCATGGCTTCGGCCAGGCCGACAAAGGACCGCTCGATCATCGTGAACCACTGCGCGACGGTTGCCGCCATTGGGTCGGCTCGCTCCTGCGCGTCTGCCGGTGCGCCGCACAACAACACAGCTCCGGCGGCCGCGGCCCCGACAAGTCGCCTCGCGCGCCTCGGAAAACGTCCGAATGGACTTACGCACATGCCACACTCCCTTCCCGCCGGCCGATGGGCCTTCGTCGCGGCGGATAGCGTTCCTGCCTGGCTTTGCGCCGCGCTCAGCGGAGACGACGAACGCGCTGACCCATGGATCCAGCTCGCCCCCGTCACCTCGACTCGCGGAACTCCATCCAGAGGCCGCAGGTGTCACGAGGGGGCAGGACCAGGCGGCGCGGCGGGCCGGTCTCGAGGCGGCCCACCACACCGTTCCGAGAGAGCTGCCGGCCCGCGGCATCCAGACTGGCGACCTTGACGCTGGCGCCAATGATAGGCCGACTGGCGTCCAGTCTGTGAATTGCCGGCAGGATCACGACGTCGCCCGCATCGAACGACACCACCCTGGCCTCCGCCAGGTCCGGCGCGCGCACCCAGCGCCGCGCGCTCGTGCCGCCCAGTCCAACCAGGAATCGTTCGAGCGTCGCTCCGGCCTCCGTGGCGATCCAGACCGACCGCAGCGCGGACGCGCCGTTCGGATGAGCGAAGTGCTCGGGGCGGTCGGTCGGAGAACGGTTGCCGCGGACGAAGAAGAGGTAGTCGAGCGTTGGCTCGAGCACGTTGACGACCTCGCCGTCATGGCTGAGCGCGTACCCGCCGCGGAGTGCCGCCGCGAGCCGGCCGGTGTCAGGGGCGCGGAGCGCGAGGAAGGCGGGACCGTCCCCGTGCGTCAGGAAGTCCACGTATCGGGCAGTGAGATCGTCGGCGGCCTTGTCGGCGGTGATGAGCTCGATGCCGGAACCGTCCGGGAACTTCACGTGGGCGTTCCGGATGCCATTGGCATGATGGCGTCCCGGCTTGATCGCGAACCCGAGCGTACGATACTTCGCAACCGCCCCATCCAGATCGCTGACAGCAAGGGGAATGTGATCCGGCCCGGCGACGGCGGCAGCCGGCGGAGGCTGTTGATCGAGCGGCACTGCCAGGAGCAGCGCGCTCAGGCAGAGCGCCCGCGCGTGGCGGGTCGGCTGCCACGGCGTGCCGGGGAGCCGATACAGGTTCCGGCGCGACGTCGTTTCGTCCGCCACGAGAAGCGGCCTCGGCACGAGCGTACCTTTCAGCGGCGTCGCGAACCGCATGGCGGGGCGCTTACACGTGCTGATCGATCAGGACGGGGTTGCCGTCAGGGTCGACGGCGACGAAGCTGGCGGGGCCTGTGGTGCGTTCATCGGCCTCGCTCATCAGTTGCACGCCTTGCGCCTTCAACTGGCGCTGCAATTCGCGCACGTCGGTGAAGCTCCCCAGCTTCTGGGCGTTGCCGTCCCAGCCCGGGTTGAAGGTGAGGATGTTCTTCTCGAACATCCCCTGGAAGAGCCCGATGACGGCATCGCCGTTCTTGAGAACCAGCCAGTGCTGAGACGCCTCGCCTGCGAAGGCGGTGAACCCGAACGTCTCGTAGAAGGCCCGTGACGCCGCGAGGTCCTTGACCGCCAGGCTGATGGAGAACGCGCCGAGTGTCATGTGCACCCCTCCCTGTGTCAGCCCGGAATCTCGGCTTCGACCAACTGCGCAAGCAGCGTAGTGCCGCCCACTTCGGCCAGCAGATGGTGGACCTTGCCGGTGTAGCCGTGCGGCGGGACCCACTTGGCCATGGCGTCGGCGTCCAGGAACGCCTTGTAGACGCGCTCCGGCGTAGCCCGGAGCACGCGGTGGAGACGAACGGTGTTGGTTGGCATCGTGGCGTCGCCTTCCCGATGAACACCTCGTGCCGCCACGACGGCCGCCCATGGTGAACGGCCGCCCGCGGCGCGAGGGCGTGGTGTTGCGCTTTTCTAGAAGATCGCCCGAGGCGGCAGGAGAGTCAACTCAAATCGACGGGCCGGCGGTCGAGCGTCGTCCCCGCCACGGCTTGGTCAGTCGCCCGACAGCGGAGTCAGTTGGGTGGTGTCGGTCGTCGCGTCGTGGGCCACGGCCACCACGATCCGCCAGCCGTCGGATCCGCCGCGCACGATGTAGGTGAACTCGAAACGGGCAATCTCGGCACCCGCGCGTCGCGCCGGCATGGCGCATCCGTCTCGTTGGGCGGTCACCATGGACACCGGCGGCAGGCGCTATTCCTTGCGCAGCGTCTTCAACGCACCGCCCCAGGCGATGACCTGATCCAGCATGACGTTGGCGGACTTCTCGTGCATGGGCGCCGGGTTGAAGGTGCTGAAGTTCTCGAAGTCCGTGAAGAGCGACAGCGCGACCTGGGCGCGGACGTCGGCCACCAGCAGTTCGCCCATCACCAGCCTCAGCTGCTCCACGGCCCGCGTGCCTCCGGCGCTGCCGTAGCCCACGAACCCCGCGGCCTTGTTATTCCACTCGCGGTACAGGTAGTCGATGGCGTTCTTGAGCGCGCCGGAAGGCCCGTGGTTGTACTCGGGTGTCACGAAGACGTAGGCGTCGAAGGACGCGATCCTCGCGGCCCAGGCTTTGGTGTGCGGCTGGGTGTACTGCCCCCTCGACGGCGGCATCGGCTCGTCGAGCAGCGGCAGGTCGAAGTCCTTGATGTCCACGATCTCGAACTCGGCGTCGCTGCGCTTCGTGGCGACGGCATGGACCCAGCGGGCGACGGCCTCGGCCTTGCGGCCCGGCCGCGTGCTACCGACGACAATGGCGACCTTGATCATGGTTCGTCTTCTTCCTGAAACAAGCCGGCCTCGAACGCGCCCCCGGCGAGAAGGGGCTGCGCGCGGGCCGGAGAACTTACGGGATCGTCACGCCAGCAGCCGGCGCAGTCTCCTGATCTGGCGCACGTGCCCGTCGACATGGACCTGACCCATCCGGACCGCCTGACTCACCGTCAATGGGCCTGCGATGGGGTGTTCGAAAACCGCCTTTTGGCCGGCTCCCGGGCCCAGATGGGCGATGCACGACCGGAGCCACTGTTGGCTCTCCTCCCAGAGGCGGCGCAGTTCGGCCAGGCCGCGATCGCCCTGCGGAACCATCGCGGGTGACGGCGTGCGAACAGGAATGCCGGACGTCAGGATGAACATGACCAGGGCGTAACGGACGCGATTCCCGAAATCGCGAGGCTTCTCTTCGATCCGCCGCGGGTCGGGCA
>CAYXQK010000131.1:0-8753 GCA_964467445.1 uncultured Syntrophaceae bacterium | reverse complement strand
GCGGCAAGGGCGGGACCGGGGAAGGGCATTCTCATAAATACGGCCTCCGGCAACCCGAGGGCCTGCCCGAGTTTTCTGACGCCATCCTTGCGCAGTTCAATGAGCGGTTCCAGGATCTTGTATCCAAAGACTTTCTGGGGATCGATGCCCAGCTGTTCAAAGACATTATGCTGCCGCTTGATGCCGGCCACCGTTTCGTCCACATCGGTGAGGATCGTACCCTGCAGCAGATGCCGGGCCCCACTCTCCAGGACCAGCTTTCGGAATACGTCCCGGTAGAAGGTCTGCGTGATGGCTTCGCGCTTTTCTTCCGGATCGGTGATTCCTTTCAGGGCGGCAAAGAACGCCTTCTGCGCGGGGATGATGACCACCGGGATGCCGATTTCCCGGAAAAGGGCAACGACGCGCTGCGGCTCGCCCTGCCGCATGAGGCCGTTGTCGATAAAATAGCTGGCCAGACGTTCCCCCAGGGCCTTGAATCCCAGGGCCGTGACGACGGACGAGTCCACGCCGCCCGAAAGGGCGTTGATGGCCAGGCCTTTCCCGACCTTGCTTCGCAATTCCCTGACTTTCTCCTTGATAAATACAGCCGTATCCAGATCTTTCACCTTGATTTCCTTCATTTTCACCATTTTCTGTTTCTCCCTCCGTAGTTTTGTGACATTGTCAAATTTCATAAAACCTCCCGCGGTCATTTCGAACGATAGCGAGAAGTTCAGTATCACAAGCAATTTTTCATCGCAAGCCCCTCAGAATGAGAACACCCGTAAATAAAATTGAACGTTCTATTTTAAAGTAGAAGACAATAAAAATAAAATCAGAACGGGCCATGCGGCAAAGCCACGGGGACGGGAAATATGTATTGACGGAGTGTTGAATATCTTTTATAGGGAGGGCACTGGAATCTGCTGTTATTTTTCGTGCAGATGATCCGAAGAAGAAATAATTATCCGCGAGGATCTGTATGGCCTTTCAGGTATCGCTGACACAAGGCAAATCAAGAAATATTTTCCTCGTGTTTTTTTTCCTTGCGGCCATTTTCCCTCTCCTGATCGCTGCTCTGATCACATATTATTATATTCTTCCGAATCTCAGCCCAGCGCAGTATGACTCCCTGTCTGACGTCTTTGTCCTCGGCCTGGGGGCAGCGGCCATCCTTCCTCTCCTGAGTTTCTTTTTAATGCATCGATGGATCGAATCACTGGAAAGTGTCACGGCCGAAATCGTTTCCAGATCGGGTGAGGTTATCAGTGGACAAAAGGAATTCAGCGAACAGTCCATCCAAAATCAAAGCCATTACGCCGATTCATCCATAAAACTGCCCTACCAGTCTGAAGAAAATGAAATCCAGAGCCTCATCCGGTCATTCAACGCCATATTCCAGTCTGCGGCGGACCAGCTGGAGGAACGCAACCGCCTCAAGGACCTGCTGGCCAAGTTGATCGGTGTCGCGTCCGACCTGACCTCGGAACTGGATTTCGATCGTCTCTTTCCGCTCATTGTCGGTAACGTGACGGAGGTGATGTCAGCGGAGCGTACCAGCCTGTACGTCGTGGATTGGGACAGCAGGGAAATCTGGACAAAAGTTTCGGAAGGAATAAAACAGATCCGTCTTCCTTTTGGCTCAGGTATCAGTGGCCGCGTCGCCGAAACAGGCGAAATGATCAATGTGGCGGATGCCTGGGAGCTTCCCTATTTTGATCGTTCTTTTGATGAAAAAAATAATTTCCGTACGAGATCCGTTCTTTGCATTCCCATAAAAAATCATCTCGGCGAAATCATCGGGATCCTTCAGGTCATCAATAAAAAGGGAAAAGATCAATTCGACCAGGAAGATGAGGTCTTCTTGCGCGGATTGTCAACCCAGGTGAGCATCGCACTGGAAAATTCTCTGCTCGTGGAGGAAGTTCTCACCTCCTTCACAAGTTCCATCAGCACACTTTCCACCATTGTTGATGCCCGGCATGCTTACACGGCGGGACATTCAGAGAGAGTAAAGGAATATTCGCTTGCGATCGCACGCAAAATGAAATTGAGCAAAGAGGATATCGAAACATTGAAATATGCCGCCATTCTCCATGATATTGGTAAAATCGGCATCCGGGATGACGTGTTACAGAAAAATGGCCAATTTACGCCTCAGGATTGGGAAGAAATGAAGACCCATCCCGTGAAAACCAAGCTCATCCTGGATCAATTTCACTTTCCGCGTCATCTTCGCCGCGTGCCGGAAATCGCCTGCCTTCATCATGAAAAATTGAATGGAGGAGGGTATCCCAATCGTTTGGTCGGAGATCAGATCCCGCTTGAGGCCAGGATCATTGCCGTTGCGGATATGTTCGACGCCGTAACATCGAAGCGGGATTATCCCAAGTATACGTCTGATCAGACCCTTGGCCATGAACCCATGCCCCTTCCCCTGGTGATTGATCTTTTGAAAAAACTGGCGGGCCAAGATTATGACGCTTTTGTTGTCGATTCATTCATTGGCTGCCTTCCTGAAGTTCTGATCATGTACCGTGGAGACCACTTTTCTCCAGAATATGTGGATGATACGATCCGGCGATTCAGTTCATAAGTGCGCCATGGAAACCATCTACCTGGATCACAGTGCGACGACACCCACCGACCCCGAAGTCCTGGGGGCCATGATGCAATATTTTGCCAATCATTACGGGAATCCCTCCAGTATCCACCGCTTCGGGCAGGAAGCGAGGCGGGCCGTCGATGAGGCAAGAGGGCAGGTGGCCGCCCTGATCGGCGCCGATCCTGAGGAGATTGTTTTCACGGGCGGCGGGACGGAAGCGGATAACATGGCCCTGATGGGGACGGCCTTTGCCGGGACCCCGGGAAGAAACCACATCATCACATCCGCCGTTGAGCACCATGCCATGCTCAACACGTGCAAATATTTGGAAACGAAGGGATTTACCGTAACCTATCTGCCCGTGGACAGTGAGGGCGTGGTCAATCCGGAAGATATGCAGCGCGCCATCACGGGGAAAACATTCCTTATCAGCATCATGCACGCCAACAATGAAATTGGGACCATTGAGCCTCTGTCTGAGATTGCGTTCATGGCCCGGAAGAGGGGGGTGATCGTCCATACGGATGCCGTTCAGTCTGTCGGCAAGATCCCCGTGAACGTGAACGATCTGGGCGTGGACCTCCTGTCGCTGGCCGGTCACAAGCTCTACGGCCCCAAGGGTGTGGGCGCCCTCTACGTCCGGCGAAACACGCCGATCCGGCCGATCCTGTTCGGCGGTCATCAGGAGAGCGGTCGCCGCACCGGGACGGAGAATGTTCCGGGTATTGCGGGGCTGGGCAAAGCCTGTGAGATTGCGGCCCGGGATCTTCCCGGTCAGATGGACCGCTTACTCGCGCTGAGAAAGCGCCTGGCAATGCATATCACGGACAAAATCACCGACGTTCGCGTCAACGGCCATCCCTTCCGGAGCCTTCCCCACATCCTGAGCATTTCCTTCCGGGCCATTACCGGGGATGCCATCGTACGGGAGCTGGATAAACGGGGCATTGCCGCTTCCGCTGGCGCCGCCTGCACCGCCGAAACGATCCGGTTGTCCCATGTCCTCGAGGCCATGCAGATTCCCAAAGACATCGCCAAGGGAACAGTACGGTTCAGTCTGGGGAAGGGGAATACGGAAACACAGATCGATCACGTGGCCGGCGTCCTGCCGGAGATCATCGAAAAGCTCAGGGCTCTGGCAGAACTCGAGGCGTCGGTGGGCATGCGCGGATGCCGGTAGCTCCCCACATTACCCCCGGTAAATTCTACAGCCGATGCCTTTCAGGTTGGGTGCTCCATACTTCCTCAATGGATCACTGCAGCTCTGCGCACAGGCTTTTGATTTCCTGACTGGCCTCGCTCTGCGGGGCGTAGGCCATGACCGGCATTCCGGCGATCATGGCTTCCACATAGGCAATCCGCTGGTGGATCTCTGTCTGAAAAATTTCCATCTGGTAGTTTTCCAGGGCTTCCCGGACTTCGCGGCCTACCCGGGTCCCCACAATTTTCCGGCAGATCAGCAAGTGGCCGGAAAGATTTCTTTTCTGTTTCTTCAATTCCCGGATCAGATCAACCATTTCCCTGGCCGACCAGATATCCAGCGGACTCGGGCCGACCGGAATAATGGCCAGGTTTGAAACCAGCAGTACGGACCGGATCATATCCCCGACGGCCGGCGGCGCATCGATGACGGTATGCCGATAATCCTTCGAAAGTTCCTTGATATGCTGCGTCAGATCGGTCTGCGGGTGGTGGATCACGTCAAAATGGTTGTGCTGATCGATCTTTTTGAAGTGCATGACGCTCCCCTGCTGATCCGCGTCAATGAGAAGGACCCTGTTTCCCTGTTGCGCAAGCGCATAGGCCAGATTGATGGCGATGGTCGTTTTGCCGACCCCTCCTTTTTGATTGACCAGGCTGATGATCATGAGTGTTTCGGCTCCTTGACGGGCAGATTTTATTGCATCCGGTTTTGATCTTCCTTGATTCACTCGCACAAGTTGCGAAAGAGGTCAAGTTTTTCCACCGTGCAAATGAGCGAAAGGAAAAGGCCATTTTTAGATGGTCTATCTTTGAGGATTATGGTATTCTGCACAGACCTTTTTTTCGTCAGGAGGAACCATGAAAAAAATAATTATTCTATCGCTGTTGATCTTACTTTTCATCGTCCCGGTTGCCTACGCCCAGTCTGCGCGGGATACCGTCAAGGCGCTCAAGCGCATTGAAGCCAGGGCGGATATGGGGATCAGTTACAGTGAATATGTCCTGGCTGTGGCAGACGCGCGCGTGGAAGTTCAGATGTATCTGGAGAGTCATGAGGCGAAGCAAAAGGCAGAGCTGACCGGCCTGATCAAAAGAATTCTCGGGCACTACGAAACGGTGCGGGAAATCTGGAAAAACAAGGTTTCCAGGACGCAGGACCTCGGGACGGTTTTCGGTCATCTCATCTGCCTGAATAATGATCCGGAGGGCGTCCTTGGCCGTCGCCTCCTGAAGCAGTACCCCCAGGCCGACAAACCGGTGGATCAAGGCGGCGCGCTTGCCCAGCGCGCCTACAAGAAGGACGAATGTGAGGAAGTCCATGTGGACAATCTGATCCATATCATCTGGGATGAAGCGTCCAAGGATTTGCTTCGGGCGACCAAGATGCTCTTTGCGTGAAATGCTCCCGTGGAAGGCCGGGCCTCTTAAAAGCCCTGTTTCAACAATCAGAACCGGGAAACCTTGCTGATGATCTCTTTCATGATTTCCGTCGTGCCCCCGCCGATGCTCAGGATACGGGAATCCCGGTAAAGCCGCTCGACCATGTACTCGCGGGCGTAGCCGTAACCGCCATGAATCTGGACGGCGTCATAGACCACCTTGTCGCAGATCTCACAGGCAAAATTCTTCGCCATGGACACATCCCGGATCGCGTCCTGACCGGCCTGCATTTTTGCGGCGACCCGGTAGTTGAACTGCCGGGCCACTTCGACTTTTGTGGCCATGTCCACGAGCTTGTGGCGCGTGACCTGGAAGCCGCTCAGGGTCCGGCCGAAGGCTTCACGGGTTTTGGCGTACCGGATGGATTCCTCCAGGGCCAGCGAGGCCACGGCATGGGCCATGACGGCCAAAGCCAGGCGTTCATTCTGGAAGTTTATCATGATGCCCACAAATCCCTGTCCCTCGTCGCCCAGGATGTTCCCGGCGGGAACGCGGCAATCCACAAAGCTTAATTCGGCTGTATCGGAGGCGTTCCAGCCCATTTTCCGGATTTTTTTTGAAACGGAAAACCCCGGGGTGGAGGTGTCGATCATCAGCAGGCTCACCCCCTTGTAACCGGGACCGCCCGTCCGCACGGCGGTCGTGACAAAATGGGCGCGACAGCCGCTCGTGATGAAGGTCTTGGCGCCGTTGACGATATAATCATCGCCGTCGCGCACGGCCCGCGTCCGGATATTGGCGACGTCGGAACCGGCGTTAGGTTCCGTGATGCCCAGGGCGGCAATTTTTTCGCCTTTCAGAACGGGAACGAGAAATTTCTGCTTCTGTGCTTCCGTGCCAAGATTCAGGACGGGCGGCATGGCGATGCTGTAGCTCCCCAACCCGGCCACCAGCCCGACCGACCCGCTTCCGATCATCTCTTCCGTGTAGACGATATTCATGAACTTATCACAGGGCGTGCCGCCATAGATTTCCGGATACTCCAGGCCCAGGAGGCCCGCAGCAGCGGATTTCCGATAAAGTTCAACGGGGAAAAGTTCCTCGTCCTCCCAGTGATCGATGTGGGGTTTGATTTCCTTTTCCACGAATTTGCGGACGCTGGCCCGAAAAATGTGATGTTCTTCCGAAAAATATTCCTCGTACATGTCGCTTTCCCCTCTTATGGCTTATATTTATCCAGGCTGTCCCTGGCAATCGCGGCCCGCTGCATCTCCGATGTGCCATAGGCGATGACCGCATACCGGGCATCCCGGTAAAGCCGTTCCACCGTCGAGCCCTTCAGATAACCGTGCCCGCCGTACACCTGCATGGCCAGGTCGGCGATTTCATTCACGGCTTCACTCGTGAAAAGTTTGGCGCAGGCGGTCAGCACAGGGCTTTCCGGGTCCTGTTGTTCCATGGCCCAGGCCGCCCGATAGGCCAGCATCCGACCCACGTCGTTGGCGGTGAACATCGTCGCCAGCTTGGCGCCGACCCCTTCGAACAAACCGATAGGTTTTCCGAAGGCTTTTCTGGTCTTGGCGTACGTCGTCGAATCTTCCATGCAGGCCGTTCCGAGTCCCACGGACATGGCGGACAGGGCCAGCTTTACATACTCCATCACCTGCGTAAACTGCGCGTAACCATGGCCGGCTTCATGGCCGAGAACCGCAGCATCAGAGAGCTCACAGTTATCAAATATGATTTCCGAGATCAGGGCGCCGCGCAGCCCCATGGTTTCCAGCGGTGGTCCGATGTTCAAGCCCTTTGCCTCTTTTTCAATGATAAAGAAGGTCAGGCCTTTGTCCAGCCCGGCGGCGCGGTCGGTCCAGGCCAGCACCAGCAGGGCGTCGGCGATCGGTGCATTGGTGACCAGATATTTAGATCCGTTGAGAATCCAGCCAGTGTCCTTCTTTTCCGCGGTCGTCCGGATGCCGGACAGATCAGAGCCTGCGTCGGCTTCGGTGCAGGCCATGCCGCCGATGAACTCCCCCCGGATGACGCCGGGCAGATATTTCTTCTGCTGGGCCGGGGCGCCGAATTGTTTCACGGGAAGGCCGAAGGCTGTCGCCGTGGACATGGCACAGACAAAGGTGGCCGGACAGGCCCGGGCCGCTTCCTCGCCGGCTACACACTGGCCAACCAGATCACCTTCAAGGAGAAGATTCAGATAACCGGCAGCCCCCAGTTTTTTCAGATTGGCTTTGAGCGCGGCGGCGACCTGTTCTTTCGGCATTGCATCCAGCGCGGCGGCGCCCGGCAGAATCTCTGTCTGGCAGAAGGCGGCCATCGTTTTCTGCAGATTTTTCTGTGTCTCGTTGAGTTCAAAATTCATTGATTTTTTCCTCCCTACATCATCATGATCCGGGCAACGATCATGCGCATGATATCCGACGTGCCGCCGCCCAACTGTCCCAGCTTTGCATCCCGCAATCCGCGCTCGACAGGATACTCATGGATGTAGCCGTATCCGCCGAAGAGATCGACGGCCGCCGAGGACATCTCGAAACCCTTGTCGCCCATGTAAACCTTGCTCACGCCTGCATAGAGCGGGTTCAGGGCCATACCGTTGTCCTTGGAGGCGGCCACGCGGTAAACGGCCAGCTTGGAGGCCTCGATATAGACTTTCATGTCGGCGATGCGGTTCTGAATGGACTGAAAGTCACGGATTGGCCGGTTGAAGGCCCGGCGCTGATTGGCGTAACGCGCGCAGTTCTCCAGCATAAACATGCCGCCCCCGAGAAATGGCGACAGCAGCGTGCTGCGATCCCACTCGACGCCGCCCAGGGCGATGAGCCAACCCAGACCTTCCCCACCGAGACAGTTTTCCACGGGGACCTCGCAGTCTTCAAAGAAAACCTCGGAGGTTACGGAAGCTCTGCAGCCCATCTTGTGCATCGGCTTTCCGGTGGAAATTCCCGGGAAGCCCTTTTCCACAATGAATGTCGTAATGCCCTTGTGTTTCTGTGCCTTGTCGAGCGTGGCAAAGACGACGAAAACTTCCGACAGAGGGGCGTTGGTGATAAACGTCTTGGAGCCGTTCAAGATATACTTGTCCCCTTTTCTGACGGCGGTCGTCGTCAGGGCGGCGGCATCCGATCCACACCCCGGTTCGGTCAGTCCCATGCAGCCGATCCATTCGCCGGTGGCCAGTTTGGGTAGATATTTCTTTTTTTGCGCCTCCGTTCCGTGTTGCATGATATTGGCGGCGCACAGATAGGTATGGGCGCCCCAAGCCAGCGTGTGGCCGCCATCCGCGCCCGCGTGCCCCACGGCCTCGCCGGCCAGGCAGCAGGTGACGATATCCGCCCCCTGTCCGCCGTATTGCTCCGGAATGGGCAGGCCCAGCAGGCCCATCTCGCCCATTTTCCGCCAGACGTCGAAACTGAACTCGCCCTTGAGATCGGCTTCCTCGCAGAGCGGCGCGATCTCTTCCTTGATGAATCGGTACACGGTTTCCCGGAACATGCGCTGTTCATCGTTGAATGAAAAATCCATGGTGTTCTCCTTTATGCTTCTTTCCGGATACCCATAATTTCACGGG
>CAYXQK010000130.1:0-9765 GCA_964467445.1 uncultured Syntrophaceae bacterium | reverse complement strand
GCGATCCGTCCCAGCTTGGAGATAGCTACGGCGCGGATCTCGATCTGACGCGCATCTCGACATCCGATCAACTGCAATGGCGCCGGACGCCAAATCCCGAAAGCGCCGATACTTTTGAAATTTACCGGCAGTTCCGACCCGTCCGGGAAGACGACCGGGAATTTCAGGACCGGATCAGACCGGATGCCGCACGGATGCCGCCTGAAGCCGGGACGGATATTCACCCTTCAAGGATGGTCATTTTTGTGGGGTTGGATATGGGACCCATCGAATCCGCCCGCAAAGCAGACTATCGCCATGCCGTCATGATGGCCGTGATTTTCCTGCTCATCGGCCTCTCAGGGGTTATTTCGTTGCTGCTGGCCCAGGGTTACCGTTCCGCCCGGACCTCCCTGTCCCGCGTTCAGGCCTTTTCCGACAGCCTGGTGAAAAACATGCCCATGGGGCTTATTGCCGTCGATGAGACCGGACGGATCGCCGCCTTCAATCAGACGGCCGAGTCCATCCTGCAGCGGGCGGCCGGTGATGTCATCGGTCGAAGGGCCGATGAGATTTTGCCGGAAACCTGCCGTCATCTGATCGGGTCGCTGGGAAAGGAGAAGCGGATCATTTCCGGGGAGATCGACTGTACCTTTGCAGATGGCCGCACGGTTCCCCTGGAGATCATCGCCACGGTTCTGAAAGAGGGAGTCGAGGCCGCCGGGATCGTCTTTCTTTTCCGGGATATTACGGAGCTCCAGCATCTGAAAAAGGAGATCGCCCGCAACCAGCACCTGGCCTCTCTGGGCAGCCTTGCCGCCGGGGTGGCCCATGAAATCCGCAACCCCCTAAGCTCCATCAAGGGCTTTGCGACCTATTTCAGGGAGCGATACCGGGACAATCCCGAGGATGAAAAAACGGCGGGCATCATGATCCAGGAAGTGGACCGCCTGAATCGTGTGATCAGTCAGTTGCTGGACTATGCCCGGCCCATGACGATGCAGCGGCAGGAAACCCATGTCCAGACCATCATTCAGCATGCGCTACGAATGATCGAAACGCAGGCCCGCGAAAAGGGAATCACGCTGCAGGCGGACTTGCCGGCGGATATTCCTGCGGCCGGCATCGATCCCGACCGCATGATACAGGTTTTTCTAAACCTGTATCTGAACGCCCTGGGTGCGATGGAAACGGGCGGCATGCTTTCCGTGGCCCTGACAGAGCTGCCCGGCGAGCGCATCCGGATCGAAGTCCGGGATACGGGCGTGGGCATCGCACCGCAGGATCTGGGACGTATTTTCGATCCTTACTTCACGACGAAGCCATCCGGCGCGGGCCTGGGCCTGGCCATCGTGCAGAAGATCGTCGATGCTCACGGCGGAGAAATCCGGGTCGAAAGCACACCGGGACAGGGAACAACGGTCACGGTCCTGTTGCCGGCGAAAAATCAAGAGCAGGGGGGTGGATAATTGTTGATGAAACCCGAAAACACCATTTTGATTGTCGATGACGACCTGGCCCACCGGACCATGCTCAAGACCTTACTTGCCGGTTGGGGCTATGCCGTTGCCGAGGCCGACGACGGCAGCGCGGCGATCGCGCAGGTGCGTGAACGGCCCTTTGACCTGATCCTCATGGATGTCCGGATGGTCAGAGTCTCGGGCCTGGAGGCCCTTGCGGAAATCAAGGCGTTCAACCCGGCCATTCCGGTCGTCATCATGACGGCCTACGCCTCTGTCGAAACGGCCGTGGAGGCCCTGAAAAAGGGGGCCTATGATTACCTGACCAAGCCGCTGGATTTCGACGAACTGCGTCTGACCATGGAGCGGGCCATGGATCACAACCAACTGAGAGAAGAAAACCGCCTGCTGCGGGAACGTCTGGGCAGCCGCTTCGACCGGCAAAACCTCATCGGCCGGTCCCAGGCCATGACCGCCCTGCTGGAAACGGTGGCGCAGGTGGCGCCCTCCGAAGCGACGGTCCTGATCACCGGAGAATCGGGAACGGGCAAGGAAATGATCGCCGGGGCCATCCATTTCAACAGCTTTCGCAAGAAAGGCCCTTTCATCAGAATCAACTGCGCCGCCATTACAGAAACCCTGTTGGAGTCGGAACTGTTTGGTCATGAGAAGGGGGCCTTCACGGGCGCAGACCGCCGCAAGGAGGGAAAATTCCGCCAGGCCGACGGCGGCAGTATCTTCCTGGATGAGGTCAGCGAGATGTCCCTGGGCATGCAAGTCAAGCTGCTGAGGGTCCTGCAGGAACGGGAAATCACGCGCGTGGGCGGCGACGAGGTCCTGAAAGTGGATGTTCGGGTCATTGCGGCCACCAATCGCGACTTGCTTCAGGCCATGGCGGCAGGCCGGTTTCGGGAGGATCTCTATTACCGCCTGAACGTGGTGACCCTGCACATGTCGCCGCTGCGATCCAGACGGGAGGACATTCCGCTTCTGGCCCAGCACTTCCTGGTCCACTTTGCCGGACAAAATCACAAGTCGATCAGGGGATTCACGCCGCAGGCCATGGATCGCCTGTTGCGATACGCCTGGCCGGGCAATGTCCGCGAATTGATGAACGCCGTAGAGCGGGGCGTCGTCCTGTCGCGGTCGGAATATCTCGACGAGGCGGAGCTGCCGCTCATCTCCGCGTCGGAGGGCGCGACAGAGCCGTTGCCGGGAGTGATGGAGGACGGCGAAGCGCCCCTTGAAGAGGTCGAAAAGGCTGCGATTCTCAAAAGTCTGGCGGCTGCCGAGGGCAACAAGAGCGAAGCGGCCCGCCGCCTCGGCATCACGCGCCGCACCCTGCACCAGAAACTGAAAAAATGGGGGTTGATGTGAATATTAAGAAATTCTTCGGATTCGTCTTTATTTCCCTTACAATCTTTGTCCTGATGGCGGTCGGATTTATGTATTTCAAACAGGAAAACATGATTTTTGCTCCCGAAGCGCTGCCGCCGGACTTCAAGTTTACCTTTCAGGAGCGCTTTGAGGAGCTGAACTGGCCCGTTGACGGCGCCCGGATCAACGCCCTGCATTTCAGGGCGGCAAAACCGAAAGGGATCGTGCTGTATTTTCACGGGAATGTGGGAAGTCTGAAGAGCTGGGGGGACGTGGCGCCGGATTTTACGCGGCGGGGCTACGACATCGTCATTCCTGATTACCGCGGATTCGGCAAAAGCACCGGCCGGATCGAAAGTGAAAAGATGCTGCTCCAGGATGCGGAGACGGCCTACGCCTACGTGAAAAAAAACTTTCCGGAGAACCAGATCATTCTCTACGGCCGCTCCGTCGGAACGGGCCTTGCCGTCCATTTGGCCCGGACGAACCGGCCGCGCATGGTCATTCTGGAATCACCCTATCTCAGTCTGCTGGATCTGGCGGCGCGCTACCACTCCCTCTTTCCACGCCCGCTCTTGAGCCTGCTGGTGCGGTATCCCATGCGGACGGATCTGTGGATCGCGGACGTTGTCTGCCCAGTCTATCTCTTTCACGGCGAAAGGGATAACGTTATTCCTTTCAATGAAAGCGAGCGCCTGAGCAAGCTGATCCGCTCCGAACATCAGTTGATCGCCGTCCCCGAAGGCGGTCACAACAATCTGGAAGATTTTCGCCAGTACCGGGAAGCCCTCGACCGGATATTGAAGTAGAGGGAGAGCTTTGCATAACCGGCGAAGCCGTTTTTCGAGGTCCCGGAAGGACGACAAGCCCGCATGAAAATACTTGTATGTGTCAAGCAGGTCCGCGATCCCGACGGTCCCGTCCGCATCGACGCCACCGGGCAGGGAATCGAGGCAATGCCGGGCGCGCTGTTCCGCATGAACCGCTTCGATGAATTTGCGCTCGAAGAGGCCCTGCGCATCCGGGAGAAATTTCCGGGGACGCGCGTCGATGCCCTCTCCGCAGGTCCCGAGCGGGCCGCCCAAACGATCCGCAGGGCGCTGGAAATGGGCGCCGACGATGGAATCCACCTTCTCCTGAACGATGACCGCTACAGGATGCCTTTTGAAATCGCCTCGCTCATCAACGCTTTCGCAATCGACAAACACTACGATCTGATCCTGACCGGCGTCATGGCCGAGGACGACATGCAAGGCCAGGTCGGCCCGATGCTTGCGGAAACCCTTGGGTATCCCTGGGCCACGTCGGTCATGTCTGTAAAACTGAAAGACAACGGCGACAGGACGCATTTACCGGAGACGATCCATGTGGAGAGGGAACTGGAAGGCGGTCGCCGGGAGGCCTTTGAATTGACAATGCCGGTCCTGTTGACGGTTCAGTCGGGCATCAACCGCCCTCGCTATCCGTCGCTGTCGCATGTGTTGCGGGCGCGATCGCAGTCGCTGATCACGATTGGCGTAGCGCAAGAGGGAGCAGCAGTCCCCGTTTCTTTGCCGGGGCCCAGAGAGCGTATCGTGAATCTCGAAGAACCGCCCCCGATGAAGACGGGCATGATCCTGTCGGGCAGTCCGATGGAAAAAGCGGAAAAACTGCTGCTGATATTGCGGGAACGCGCCTTCACAATAAATGGAGACCTCTTAAAAAGTCCCTTTTCCCCTCCCCTGGCGGGAGGGGATGCTTAACTCTTTACGAGGCCGTCATAAATGGAAACTTATGAATGATGAAATCATTGTGATTGCCGAGCTGTCCGACGGCCGGGTCCTGCCTGTCACTTATGAATTGACTGCCTTTGCGCGGGCGATTGCGGCAGGCGACTCCGGTCGGATCCGGATTATGGTGCCGGGAAGGGATGTTCAGGCAGCCGCACTTGGCCTGGCGGATGAAACCGGGATGGATGTCATCGCGCTTGAAGGCGATGCGCTCGAGCTCTACAATACCGAGGCGTGGATGACGGCCCTGGCGCCTTGGCTTGCAGCACGAAAACCACGCTATGTCTGCATCCCCCATACGTCCCGGGGTTGCGATTTCGCGCCGGGACTGGCCGTTCGTCTTGGTGCAGCCTGCATCACGGCGGTTGAAAGTTTCCGGCGGCAGGATGACATCATGAGCTTTACCCGTTCCATTTTCAATGGAAAAATCAGGATGCACGTGGCGCCTCTGACGAAAGTGACCGTGCTTTCCGTCCTGCCGGGGGCGTTCAACGCAGCGGAAGAATTGCAGGGGAGGCCCGATTTTACGCCTTTGCCGGGCATAAAACAGGACGGATGTTCCAAGCCTTTCAGATCGACCGGTCATCTGGAAGTCTTGAAGATTCAGCCCCGCCCTGAAAAAAGCAAGGCGCTTGGCGTAATCCCCGCAGCGGCGCAGGACCTTGATCTTGCACTGGCCGACGTGATCGTGTCCGCCGGTCGGGGGATCGGCGCTGAGGAAAATCTGGAATTGATCCGGCGGATGGCGTGTCTTTTCCCGAAATCCGCAGTGGGCTGCTCGCGGGCAGTCTGCGACAGGGGCTGGTTGGGCCATAAACATCAGATCGGCCTGACAGGCAGGACCGTCGCGCCAAAGCTCTATATCGCCTGCGGTATCTCCGGCGCCGTCCAGCACATCGCCGGGATGCGCGGCTCCAAAGTCATCGTGGCGATCAACAAGGACCCCCAGGCGGCGATATTTCAGGTGGCCGATGTCGGCATCGTCGAAGATCTGAACACCTTTATCCCACTGCTCATACAAAAAGCAGTCGGTTAATTTTTATGATGAGAATTGAGAAATAAGCCCACTAAAATCTATGAAAATTGAGGTTCGTGCTGCGTGGCGCCTCCACGGAGGCAGGAGGGTTATTTGCGAAGGGTGGCTGCGGTGCGCCCGGCGTCGTAATCATGGGAAAAAACAGGGTCACTTCCGCGCCTTCACCGGGACTGCTGTGGATATCAATACGACCGCCGTGGATCTTCATGATGTCCTGAACGATGGCCAGTCCCAGCCCTCGCATCCCCTCTTCTGTATGGGTACTGAAAAAGGGTTCGCAGATTTTTGACATTACGTCTGCTTCAATACCGGGGCCGTTATCCCGGACACGGATGGCCACAGTGCTTTCCGCGGCCTCGGCAAAGGTGGAGACCGTAACCTCTCCGCCCGCGGGCATGGCCTCTGCCGCGTTCTGAAGCAGATTGAACAGGGCGGTCTGAAGCCGATAGCGATCGGCATAGATCTGCGGGAGGCCCGGGTCTTCCCGCACATTCAGAACGATGCCGGATTGCTGCATGAGTGGTTCCACCAGCGGCAGGGTTTCGTTAAAGAGATCCTGCACAGACAGGGATTCGAAATGTGGTTCCGGCGGGCGGGTGGCACGGCGGACGTTCTGAATGACCATATTCAGCCGCTCCGTCTGCTGGACGATGAGTTCGATCTTCCGTCTCACGTCAGGCGGCCATTCCCCGCGCTCCAGCAGCAGCCGGGCCAGTCCGGCGATGGAGTGCAGCGGCGTCCCCAGATCGTGGGCCAGGGTTGCCGTCAGATAGCCCAGGGCCGTAAGCTGCTGGAGCTGGTTCACCTGTTTCTGCAGCTGCACCACATTGAGCGTCGCCTCCTGGACCCGCTCTGCCAGGTTCCGGTTCAACTCCTGGTTCTTCTCAAGCACCTGTTCCACTTCATCGGCCATCTCGTTGAAATGCGCTGCCAGCCGCCCCCATTCATCGCGCCGCCGGAAGGGAATCCGCCGGACATAGTTGCCCGCCTGGAATTCGTCGATCGTATGGATAATGATATTCAGGGGCCGCGCGATCAGCCAGCCGTAACTGACGGCCAGGATCAGAAGAATTACAAACAGCAGTCCGACAGAGCTGATCATCAGCAGGTACTTCGCCTGAGCGAGGATCTCGGTGTTCCCCTGGGAAAAGACGATGACCCCTACGACGATTTTTTCATCCTTCTTATCGGTCAACCCGGGGTACAACAGCCCGATGGCGGGGCCGCCGTCGGTGTCCAGTTTGATGTATTCGGGTTTTCGTGTTTCAGCGGTTTTTGTCACAGTGAGCTCAGGCCATTCGTAGGGGATGCGACCAGCGCCCGCCACGAAATCAGTGCTTGTCCGGCTCAGGGAAAAAATATCGATTCGGGCCAGATTCACGTTGTCCTGTACGAGGTCTTTCAGGGCGCGATCCAGGGCGGCCAGACCCCGTCGGGTGGGAAAAAACTCATAATAGGTGCTGACGGTGTCGGCGAGCCCTGTCAGGGTTTTCGTCTGCTGATCGATGAGGATTTTGTCGAGCGCCCGGATCTGAATCCAACCCCAGACAGCCATGGTCATGGCCAGCCCGAGCAGGGTCAGGATCATCAGGCGGATGCGCAGGGTCATGTGAAGTTCCTATAAAAAAGGGGCAGAAAGACTATATCTCTTCATGCCCCTCAATATCAATCAAAATTCCCAGGTGTTCATTTTGCCGCCGGTGCGGCACCTGCAGGGACGGCGCTTCCCGCCGCCGGTTTAATTCCCGTTCCCGGCCTGACCGGTTTTTTCTCTTTCAAATCAGATAGTTTGACGATCCTTGTGACGATTCTTTTGCCTTTATCTTCCAGATAAGAGACGCGAACCATATCGCCCACTTTGAATTTCATCGGCTTTTCGAGAATGAATTCCATCTTTTCAACATTATCTTTTACTTTTCGCTCGATAATCAGCGTTGAATCGGTGATCTCCAGAATGGTCCCCGGGGCTCTCATTTTAGCGATATTCGTTGCCACGGTTGTGCCGGAAACCGCCTTCGCGGGTGCAGGCGTGACAGCCGGCTCAGTGGCAAAGGCCCATGCACAGAAAAGCAGGAATAATCCCGCCAGAAAGAACTTGAAAGGTCTCATCTGAGTACCTCCGTCTGGATATTGCCCTGATTCTCAGGGGTTGTCTTCAGAACAGTCAACGGCTTCAGGCTGTTTCTTTTACCACAACCTGAAGCCCGCGGTTAACATGCACTTAAATAAAGAGCGCAAGTTTAAAAAAGTTAAGCAAGCAATCTGCGTACCATAAGCCGACAGGGGATGAACTGTTTATAAGTATTCGTTGCGATTCAAAAAAACGGGAATCAGGGACGGACCAATGACGGGATAAACCGGCATCAATGAAGCACAACTCCCCAGTCCGTGGGGAATTATTCATCATGACATGATCATCCGGATCGCTGCGGGAACGATTTCGATCTCCACGGGCAGGCAGCCGGGCTGTTCGCCGTCCACATCGAGCAGGACCGTTTGTTCGGAGGCGGCGACGACCTTGCGGCCCGTGAGGGTGGATACTTTTTTGATCTGCTTGATCTTACCATTGTAGAGTTTGGGAAGGTGCCAGAAAATCTCCGGCAGGCTCAGACTGCCGATCACGGTGATGTGGAATATCCCGTCGTCTACGCGCGCATCGGGTGCGACCTGCATGCCCCCGCCATGGTATTGGCCGTTTGCCACAGCGATGTTCAGGATGGTGACGTCCTGCGGGACGCCGTTGTCCACGCGGAAACGGACGTGCTTTTTGCCGTAGGTGAAAATTCCGACGATGGTTGCCCAGATGAAGGAAAGAAAGGGACCGCAGGCCTTGCTCGTGTGGTTGACGCGGTCGACCACTTCGCCGCCGAGGCCGAAGCTCGTGATATTGTGGAAATAGCGGATACAGGTGCGACCTTGGTGATCCCGATATTGAAGCCGTCCCAGATCAATGGGGCGGATATGGCCCGCGCAGATCATGTCCAGGGAATTTTCCAGACTGGTATTTTTGCATACGGTCCGGCAGAAGTCGCAGCCCGTCCCGTTCGGCAGGAATCCAAGCACAGCCTCCGGCCGGAGGGGGCCCGATTCATCCATGAAGCCGTTGACGACTTCGTTGAGGGTTCCATCGCCGCCCACGCAGACGACGCGGTTGCAGCCGTCCAGGAGCTTACGGCGGGTCAGATCGGTGGCGTCGCCCGGCCCCGTCGTCATGCAGGTCTCAAACGCGCCCAGACGGTCTCGCGCCATCGCCTCGATCCGACGCCATTCCCGGCCGGTAGAGCCGTTTCCCGAAGAGGGATTTACGATAAAAGCAGTTCTTTCAGAACTCAAGAGCCATGCCTCATTCTAAAATACTTTTTGACCCTGGGCCACATTGCGCCAGACCATAAAACAGATTGTCCATCTTGTCAAAGAGAGATTTGCGAAGCCATTTTTCAACGGTCTCATGCCCTCAAGGGGCAGGGATCGCTATTTTCTTGACAGATATTCCATCTTTCCGATACAGTCACGCCGCAATAACGCTGCGGATGTTATAAAAATCAATCAATTAGGGGCGCTTGATGATGCCCGGCAGGACCAAGTTTAATTTTCTGAGAGCCCTTTTTCTGTATCCCGTCCGTTCGCTCTTCGCGGAAAGGGAGGCGCAATCGAATCTCGTGCGGACCGCCAACGCATACTACCGCGCGGCTTTCAATCAGACGCCCGCAAAGGACAAAGCGGTCATGCTGCCCCATTGCCTGATCAGCCCGAAGTGCCAGGCCAAGTTCTCCAAAGAAGACGGCATCCTCTGTGTTAACTGCAAACTCTGCAAATGCGGCGAAATCAGGGCCCTTTGCGAAGGACTGGGCATACAGTTTTACATTACCCCGAGCATCGGCTTTACCAAGCGGCTGACGAACCGGAAACAGTTGCGGGCGGCGCTGGGCATCACCTGCGGCTTCGAGATCGAACGGGGGCTCAAATCGACGCGGCTGACCCTCAAGGGGGTCGATCTCAAGGAGCGCCGGGTTATCCCGCAGGTGATCCTGACCACGAAATATGACTGCCTCGAAAATGACACCGACTGGGATCTCCTGCGCCGCATCATCCTGAACGGGGCGTGATCGATCGAATGACTCCTTCCGTGCCTGCCATTCCTGAG
>CAYXQK010000129.1:0-10522 GCA_964467445.1 uncultured Syntrophaceae bacterium | reverse complement strand
TTCTTGGATTAGATTATTATGCTCCGTTCCATTATCATCTTGCTGCTCGGTATTGCGATCACTGGCTATATCTCGGCATGCTGCATTATCTTCGGCCTGATCTCACCCGGTGAAAACAAGATACACCGTATCGCAAGGATCTGGGCAAAAATTCTGCTCCTGCTGTCGAGCACCCGTGTGGAGGTGGTCGGAGCGGAAAACGTACTGATCGGAAAACCGCAAATCTTCATGTCCAACCATCAGAGCGATTTTGATATTTTAGTCGTTCTCGGTTTCGTTCCCGGGCAATTCCGCTGGATTGCCAAAAAAGAGCTCTTTAAGATCCCTGTTTTCGGTGGCGCCATGAGAAACGCCGGATATATTGAAATTGACCGGCAGAACCATGATAAAGCCCTGAAGAGCCTCGAGGTTGCAGCACAGAAAATCAGGGAGGGGAAATCCGTCATGACCTTTCCCGAGGGAACCCGAAGCAAGGACGGTCTCATCAAGCCCTTCAAGCAGGGCATGTTTCACCTGGCCATCAAGGCTGGGGTCCCCATTGTCCCCGTCTGTATTATTGGTGCGGGTGCGATCATGCCCAAGCGCTCCCTGCGGATCAATCCGGGTAAAGTTACCGTGATTATTGACAAACCCATTGATGTAACCGGTTATACCGTTGAAGACCGTGCGCAGTTGATTGAACGGGTGCGGAACGTGATTGTAAAAAATTACGACCGGGGAGTACCACCCGCAACGATTGAGCTTTCACGGGCGGCAAAGGGCCCCGCAGCCCCCCGGGAGATATAGCCGGCTCCATTCAGGCGCTAAAGAACATGACAATCACGCCATCAGGTTTCAAAAGGTCAAGAGAAATCACCGGGGTCATCAACCTGGCGATTGCCATTTTTTTGCTGCTTTGCCTGTCTTCCTACCATCCCTCAGATCCTTCTTTCACCCATTTTGTCGCAGGAGACGCAAAACCCCATAACCTGATCGGTTCATTCGGATCCTACAGCGCTGATTCCCTTTTGAGGCTTTTTGGCGTCAGCGCCCTTTGGTTTCCGATCTTTTTTGCAGTCATCGCCTTTAAATATTTCCTCGACGCAAACTTTCGTCTCGGAGCTGCCGGGATCAACGCCTTTATCGGATTGCTAACGGCCACAGCCGGTCTTGCCGCTGTGGCACTGGCGGACATAGCGATTTATGGCATCAAACTCCGTTCCGGAGGCCTTCTGGGTCATCTCCTGGGCCGGTTCATGAACGCCTTTCTCAGCAATATCGGCACTTGCATTGTCCTGGTCGTTATTCTCATCATTGCCCTCATGATCCTGATCGATTTATCCATTGTATCCTTCATCACGCTATTAAAAAACCGTGTGCAGGACTTATGGCGCCGGGGCTCAGACCTTTTCATGAAACTGGTTGAAAAGCTCAGGAAAAGAAACATGATTCCCGCAATTAAGAGGGAAAAAGTGGCCGAGCCGGTCATTGAGGAAGCGCCCGTTAAAACAGAGATCGTCCGGCCTGTGAAAGTGTCACAGACGCATTTCGATTTTGTCCGGAACGGCGGCGGTAAATTCAACCTGCCGCCCCTGACCCTTCTCGACCAGATCCCCCGCAAGGACACGAGGATGAAGCGTGACAGCCTCATCGCCACGGCCCGGATTCTGGAAACAAAGCTGGCGGATTTCAGCGTGGAGGGAAAGGTCGTGGAAGTCAAGCCGGGACCGGTGATCACCCTGTATGAACTTGAACCGGCCCCTGGCGTAAAAATCAATAAAATTACTAATTTATCTGATGATCTGGCACTGGCTTTGCGGGCGCCGAGCATCCGGATCATTGCCCCGATTCCGGGAAAGGCAGCCGTCGGTATCGAGATCCCCAATAACGCCCGTGAGCCGGTGCAGCTGTTGGATGTCCTTGACCATGAAGCCTTCCTCCAGTCATCGCTCAAACTACCCATTGCCCTGGGTGTGGACATCGTCGGCAGTCCTGTGATTACCGATCTCATCCGGATGCCCCATCTGCTGATTGCCGGCACCACCGGCTCGGGCAAAAGCGTCTGTCTCAATGCCATGATCTGCAGCATTCTTTTCAAGGCGCCGCCCGACGACGTCAAATTTCTCATGATCGATCCGAAAAGACTGGAGCTGTCCGCCTATGAACGGATTCCCCATCTCCTCCATCCCGTGGTGGTGAACCCCAAGAAGGCCTCCCTCGTGCTCCGCTGGGCCGTGGAAGAAATGGAACGCCGATACGAAGCCATCAGTGAACTGGGGGTTAAAGGCATCGACTCGTACAACCGCCTCATCGACAAGGCCCGCAGTGGAAAGGGAAAAGGCAAATTGTCACCAGGGGAAAAGGCCCAGGAAGATCTGGATGATGCCCATGAGGGACTACAGCCCGCCTCCCCCAAATTCCCCGCCGATATCGCCAATCGTCCTAAATTGCCCTACATTGTCATCGTGATCGATGAACTGGCCGATCTGATGATGGTGGCCCAGCGGAATGTTGAGGAATCTCTGGCCCGTCTTGCACAGATGGCCAGGGCGGCCGGAATCCACCTGATTCTGGCCACCCAGCGTCCCTCCGTGGATGTGATCACGGGGGTGATCAAAGCCAATTTCCCCACCCGTATTTCGTTCCAGGTTTCGTCCAAGGTGGATTCCAGGACCATCATCGACCAACATGGCGCCGAAAAGCTGCTGGGGGCCGGAGACATGCTCTTTATCCCCCCCGGCACGTCAAAGCTGGTGCGCATCCACGGGGCCTACGTCTCCGACAAGGAGATTGACCGCATTGTCGCCTTCATCTGCAATCAGGCCACGCCGGCCTACGATCAATCCATCGCCGAATATGAACACGAATCTCCGGAGGGAGAAAAAGCGGAAACCGATTTTGATGAAAAATACGACGAGGCGGTGGAACTGGTTACAGACCTGGGGCAGGCCTCCATCTCGCTCGTGCAGCGTTATATGAAGATAGGCTATAACCGGGCAGCCCGGATCATTGAACGCATGGAATCGGAGGGAATTGTGGGGCGCTCCGACGGTGTAAAACCCCGGAAAGTCCTGGTCGGAAAACATCCAAAGTGATAAACTGCACCGTTCATATCGTCAGCCTCGGATGCCCGAAAAATAAAGTGGATGCCGAGGTGATGGCCGCCATCCTGGCCGGCCAGAATTTCCAAATCACCCCGGAGCCGCAGGCCGCCGAGGTGATCCTGATCAACACCTGTGCCTTTATCCTCCCCGCCAAAGAAGAGGCCATCGACGAGATCCTCCGCATGGCCCGGTATAAAAAAACCGGCGCCCTGAAGTATCTGGTGGTAACGGGCTGCCTCCCCCAGCGTTACGGCAGGGCCCTGGAAAAAGAAATCCCGGAAGCGGACCTTTTCCTTGGAATATCCGAAATACCTAATATCACTCAGCATATATTTAATTTAGCCTCCGGTCCATCGATGCGTTGCCGCTGTATTATCAACAAACCCGATTTTCTGATGAACGCGGACCATTCCCGCCTGCTGCCCCCCTCCACAGCGACAACCTACCTGAAGATCGCCGACGGATGCTCCAATCGCTGCGCTTATTGTATTATTCCGACCATTCGAGGAAAAGCGCGCAGCAGACATCCCGATGATATCCTTCAGGAAGCGTCCGGACTGGCCGAAAAAGGCGTCAAGGAGATCATCCTGATTGCCCAGGACACCACGGCTTATGGAAAGGACCTGAAAATCAGTCAGGGGCTCCCCCTGCTGTTGCAGAAACTTGCAGCCATAAAAAAAATCAGATGGATCCGGCTGCTTTATGCCCATCCCGGCCATCTTACAGAGGAGATCCTCACCCTGATGGCCGCAGAGGAAAAGGTTTGCCGGTATCTCGACATCCCCGTCCAGCACATCGATGACACCCTTCTGAAAGCCATGAACCGCCGGACCAGCAGCAAACAGATCTTTGCCGTGATTGAAAAAGCACGGGCGCTCATCCCGGATGTCGCCCTGCGGACCTCCCTCATGACAGGTTTCCCCGGGGAAACAAACGCCCGCTTTCATCGCCTCGTGGATCTCATCCGGAATATTCGCTTTGATCATCTCGGGGTTTTCACTTATTCGAGAGAAGAGGGAACGGCGGCCGCCGGTTTGTCCAGCCGAATTTCGGAAAGAGAAAAACTAAGACGCAGAAATTTGCTCATGGAGGAACAGTCCGTCGTCTCTTTTCAAATCAACCAATCCCTGATCGGTTCCCGGCAGGAATGTATCATTGAAGGGTAAAGTGATCGGCCGGATTATCCTTTCTATGGCCGCTGCCGCCGTCAATCCCCGGAGATTGACGGCATGACCTACTTCAAGGGTGAAAATTTGACGATTGGCGAAATTCTGACCTGCACCATCACCGACGCCACGGAATACGACCTTTTCGGGGAAATCGTGTGACGACCTCGCCTCACGAGGTCGTCATTCATAAATGGATAATTTGGTGGATAATTTGGGGACATAATACTATTTAATGGCATTGAATTACCGGTAATTAGTATTGTGTCCCCGGATTACGCATATCAAATTATCCCTTGACATTTCTCATTGTATTGAGATAATTTACTCAACGAGGTGAGTAAATATTATGTATGCTCGGCCAATATATCAAACACTGAAAAAACGGGTTGCTGAAAAGCGCAGATTTCTTCAGGTTCTTTCCGGGCCGAGACAAACAGGAAAAACAACAATAGCCCGCCGGTTGATTGACGAACTGGAGATTCCATCTCATTATGCATCGGCGGATGAGCCGGCGCTAAAAGGCACGGCCTGGATTGAGCAGCAATGGGAGACGCTGAGGTTTCAATCCGCAAAAAAGCCCGCTGTTCTGATTCTTGACGAAATTCATAAAATTCCGGGCTGGTCTGAGACGATCAAAAGATTATGGGATGAAGACACAGCCGGTGGCCTCTATCTTCACGTTGTCCTGCTCGGTTCCTCGCCTTTATTGATACAGCGTGGTTTGACGGAGAGTCTGGCGGGACGGTTTGAAATCATTCCTGCTACACACTGGTCCTTCCCTGAAATGCGCGATGCCTTTGGCTGGAGCATTGATCAATATATTTGCTATGGCGGTTATCCGGGCGCGGCAGATTTGATTGCTGATACCTCAGATGGTGATGGTTTTGAGCGGTGGCGGCGTTATATTATGGATTCACTGGTTGAAATGACCGTATCGCGAGATATCCTCCTGATGAAAAGAATAGACAAGCCCGCCCTGTTGCGCCGCCTGTTTGACCTTGGCTGCGCTTATTCCGGACAGATTTTATCTTATCAGAAAATGCTCGGCCAATTGCAGGATGCCGGTAATACTACAACCCTTGCCCATTATCTTGATTTACTTGAAGCGGCGGGGCTGATTAAGGGGCTGCAGAAAATCAGCGTGGAGAAAGTAAGGCAGCGCGCTTCCAGCCCCAAACTGATTGTTCTGAACACTGCGCTGATGACGGCCGCGACAAATCGGAATCTGCAAGCGGCAAAGACCGAACCGGATTACTGGGGACGTTTAGTAGAATCGGCTGTCGGCGCCGCGTTGGTTAATAGCCTCAAAGGCAGTGGAAGCGATGTTTGTTACTGGTCGGGAAACAATCGGGAAGTTGATTTTGTGGTCAAGGACAAAGACAGGCTGATTGCCATTGAAGTTAAAAGCGGCGGGAAAAAGGAGGCCCTGCCCGGCATGGAAGAGTTTGCCAAACAACATCCCGCGTGCCGAAAGCTTCTTGTCGGTGCTCAAGGCATACCCATCGAACAATTCCTGTCCCAAACAGCAGGGATTATTTCGGCATAAAATTATACATGATTCTTGCGTGAAAGCAAAATAATTAGCGTAAAATTTTGCTTTCATGGAAAAAGGTTGGGCCATGACCCAACCTGATTTTCGATTCGCAGGTCATCTCTGATCATGTGACGACTTCGCTTCGCGAAGCCTTCATTCATAGATGATTTCGTCCGCCGCATGGGCTTCCTCGGCGTCGGCCTCAAAATCGCGGGCAAGCCCTTTGGCCTTGGCCTTCAGGAACTCCCGGTACCATTCATGGGCCACGATCATGGACATGACCTCGCTCGTGCCCGTCCAGATGGTGGCCAGGCGGATATCCCGGAAAATACGCTCAACGGGGAAAACGTTGGTGTAGCCGATTCCGCCGAGTACCTGCATCGCATTGTGCACCACTTTCTGGCAGGATTCGGTGATGAACTTCTTGGATTCGGAAACCATGCGGCGCACCCGGTTCATCTCCACCCCGGCATCCACGGCGCGGGCCGTGGCGTAGCCCAGGGCACGGGCAGCATCCAGCAGCATGACCGCCTCGGCCACCTGAAAGCTCACGCCCTCAAACCGGGCAATCACCTGGCCGAAGGCCTTGCGCCGGGAGGTGTAGCTTGTGGCGATTTCCAGTGCCGGACGGGCAGCGCCGATGGTCATTATTGCCGTTCCCAGGCGTTCCGGAATCATCATGGTGTTGAAAACATCATAAGCCCCATTGACCCGCCCCAGCACATTCTCACGGGGAACCTTGACATCCTTGAAGACCAAGCGGGCCGTTCCGCCGCCCCGGCAACCCATGAGTCCATAGAGGTACTTCGTTTCAACCCCCGGTCCCCGATCCACGATGAAAGCCGTAATGGATTCCTGGGGATTCGCATCCGGCGCGAAATTGGTCCTGGCATAAAGCAGAAAATAATCCGCCCCTTCGCCGCCCACGATAAACCGCTTCTGGCCGTTGATCAGAAAATAATCGCCATGGTCTTCAGCCTTCGTGGCAGCGCCGAAAAAGTCAGATCCGCCGCGGGGTTCCGTCAGACACTCCGCCGCAAAGAGATCGCCGCGCAACAACGGCTTGACATATTTTTCCTTCTGCTCGTCCGTCCCGTGTTGAACGATGGCGTCACAGACCAGCTCCGCCCCGACGCCGAAGACGCAGGCCATTTCATACCCCAGCGTGCCCACCTCCTCCATGACCACGCCGGTGGTCACCCAGTCCATGCCGCGGCCGCCCCATGCCTGCGGATAACGGCAGCCCATGAGGTTGCGCCGACCGGCTTCCCGTAGAAATTCCTTGGGAAATTTGATTTTATCGGCGTCCATATCGAGGATCATCTGTTTCGGCACCCATTTGACAAGATCCCGCACCTCGTCCCTGATTTTGAGTTGTTCCTTGGTCAGCATGTAATCAAACATATCCATCTCCTTTTACTGTTAGAAATCTTTGCATAACCGCTGAAAAATGGTTCGCAAGCGGCGAATCAAATGTTTTCCGCCTTTCCAGAGATTACGTTAACGGCTTGCCATGAATCATGATGACGTCTGGTCGTCCTCTTAGCGGAAAAGATTTTTGAGCCGCGGCGAAGCCATTTTTCAAAGGATTTTCATCTCCGGTGACCATCGTCCATAGGGGTGATTCACCAGATTCATGTTCCAGTACTTCGGATCGAAGGAGACTTCCCGGCCCACCCATTCGGGAAGCTCAATAGCCTGATGCTCTTGCGCCAGCTCCACTTCGGCAATCACCAACCCTTTATTTTCTCCTTCAAATTCATCAATCTCCCAATTTCTCCCCTTAAAATAAAGCATATATCTGATTTTTTCAATAAACGGACGCAGGCAGACGCGCTCAAGCATATCCTTCGCCTCGGCGACCGGCAGCGAATATTCATATTCCGGGCAGGAAAGACCTGTTTTCCGGCCTTTGATGGTCAGATAGGCTTTTTCTCCCGCCACCCGCACACGGACGACACGATCATCACAGGCAACAAGGTATCCCTGCAGGCAGAAGGTCCCCCGTGCCCCCTTTCGCCAGCCATCACCGCTTACCAAAAACTTCCTTTCGATTTCATTGCCCGTCATAATGCCTCGATAACCGACCAGAGGACATCCTTTCCTTCGCCCGTCTTGGCTGAAAAGAGAACAGGGCCGGTTGCGGTTTTTAAATCTGCCCCTTTCATCAGCATCTCTTCGATCTGATGGGCCCGGAACCGCACCTGGCTTTTTGACAGCTTATCTATTTTCGTCAGGACCAGCAGGACCGGAATACGGCAATCGTTGAACCATTGCAGGAGGTCCAGATCCTGCGCAGCGGGATCCCTCCGGATATCCATGATCAGAATGACGAGACGCAGGTTGGATCTTTCTTTCAGATAGGTTTCCACCATGGGACCCCAGTTTCGCCGGACCGCCTCGGGAACCCGGGCAAAACCGTATCCGGGAAGATCAACAAAGGCATAGCGATGATTGATGAGGAAAAAATTGATAAGTTGCGTGCGGCCGGGCGTATTGCTTGTCTTGGCAAGATTTTTCCGACGGACGAGCGCGTTGATGAGCGAAGACTTGCCCACGTTGGATCGGCCCACAAAGGCCACCTCGGGAAAGACGTCTTCGGGATAGTGTGACGGTTCGGTGGCGCTTTTGATGAATTCTGCAGACAGGATTTTCATCGGGCATACCTGTCAGCGACCACCGGAAATCCTCTTTCATTCCCGGAGCAAATGGCAACGGCAAAGTTCCCGTTTATTCCCTTTCGAAAACGATGCCGTACTTCTCCAGCTTCCGCTCGAGAGTGGGTCTTGATATCCCAAGAATATCGCACACTTCTCCTTTATTCAGGGTACTGTTCTTTTTCAGAAAATTCCGGACATATTGTTCTTCCACCTCATCGAGGGTCAGGAGCTTTCCGGTCGTTTCTTTTCCGTTCGCCTGCTGCTCCGGATTTTCCTCCTTGTGGCGTTCATCGATCAGCTCGGGAAAATCACCCCGGACCAGAACCTGTCCTTTGGCGACCACCAGTGCCCGGACCAGGAGATTTTCAAGTTCACGGATGTTCCCGGGCCATCTGTATTTCTTAAATACTTCCATCATCTCATCAGACACCCCGATAACCCGCTTATGGAGATCCTTGTTGATTTTGGCCAGCAGATAATCCACGAGGGGAGCGATGTCCTCGCGACGCTCCCGCAGGGGTGGAATCCGGATGGAGACGATATTCAGGCGATAATAAAGATCATCCCTGAACTTGTTTTCCTTGACCATGCTTTTTAGGTCTTTATTGGTGGCGGCGATGATCCGCGCATTGACCCGGACCCGGTCCTTGCCGCCCACCCGTTCGAATTCCATTTCCTGCAGAACCCTGAGAAGTTTTGCCTGGAGATTCATGGACATCTCGCTGATTTCATCGAGAAAGACGGTCCCGTAACGGGCGAGTTCAAACTTGCCCTGTTTGCGGCTGATGGCGCCCGTAAAGGATCCCTTTTCGTGACCAAACAATTCCGACTCCAGCAGGGTCTCCACAATCGCAGAACAGTTAACGGCAATATAGGGTTCATCCGGTGCTGTATTGTGATGAATGACCTTGGCAATCAGTTCCTTGCCGGTTCCGCTTTCGCCCTCTATCAATACGGTCGTCCGGCTCTGTGAAACAACGCCGATCGTCTTGAAAATCTCGCTCATTTCCCGACCGGAGCCGATAATGTCGCCGACCTTAAAGTGCCGGGACGGTTCCATGAGCAGACCGTCGATCTTCTTTTCCATCTCATACGTTTTAACGGCCTTTTTGATGGCGATATCCAGCTCATCGACATTGATGGGTTTATGGATGTAGTCAAAAGCGCCCTCCTTCATGGCCCTGATCGTTGAATCCATGTCATGGTGGGCGGTGATCATGATGACCTTGACGTTTTCATTTTCTTCCCGCAAATCTTCCAGAACCGCAAAGCCGTCGATATCGGGCAATCGGATGTCAAGAATGACCACCTCGGGCGTGTGCTGGATGAACTTGTTCAAGCCCTCGGTGCCGGTATGGGCCGTCACCACGTCATAGCCTTCCTCGGTCAGGTAGAGTTCGAGCGTTTCAGAAATCGAGAGGTCATCGTCGATCACCAGAATCTTCGGCATGCCGTTATCCTTCCTGATTAAGCGGGAATGTCACCATCACCCGGGTTCCTTCTGCTTTTTTGCTGCTGACTTCGATGCTTCCCCTGTGAAGATCAATGATCTTCTTGACCTGCGTCATCCCCAGGCCGGTTCCATATTTTTTCTTGGTGAAGAAGGGATTAAAAATATGGGGCAGATCCGACGCCTCGATCCCGCAGCCGTTATCTTCAACCGTGATTTGAAGCTGTGCCGGATCATTTCCCGTTCGCCGGGCCGTGGTTCGCAGGATCCCGTCCATCTCCATGGCATCCACGGCGTTCCGGTAAATGTTCAGAAAGGCCTGCTCCAGCATCGCTGAATCCACCTGCAGAAAAGGAAGCGAATCTTCAAGCTCGGTGTGAATGCGGATGTTCTTGTCCGTGACCAGTCTTTCCACCAGAGCCAGGGCATTCTCAACAATTCTTCGAATATCGGAGGGTTCCTTTTTGGGAACGGCGGGTTTGGCATATATGAGCACGTCATTGACGAGCTCCCCCAGGTGTTCCACTTCCCGCTGAGCGATCCGGAAGCGCTTGAGATCATTTCCCTCGGGCTGCATGCGCTTTTCCAGAATCTGGAGGCTCATCTTGATGGAGGACAGAGGGTTG
>CAYXQK010000128.1:0-11569 GCA_964467445.1 uncultured Syntrophaceae bacterium | reverse complement strand
ACGGAACAGGCGCTCGAAGGCGGGACATTCATCGACCTGAGCGACCTGTCCGCCCGGGAAAAAGAGGAAAAAATTGTTTCGCAGGGGGTTCCCTATCTCACGCTCCTGTGGCGCAAGGGACACATCATGCTCTATATGGGGGCCCACAACGGCAAACCGCTTGTCTTCCACAATCTCTGGGGGATTTCCACCCTGACCGCCCCGGGCCGGAGAGGCAAGTTGATCGTGGGCCATGCCGCCATTACAACCCTGCACCCGGGGCGGGAACTGCCTGACTATCACAAGGCGGCTGCCGACCTGGCGACAAATATCCTGGGGATGACCCTGCTGGTCGGACACCCCGGAAGCCCGGCGCCCGCGGGCAGATAATTCCTGTCTTTTCTATGAGAGACCTTTGAAAAACGCACCTTCTTTGTCATTCCCGCGCAGGCGGGAATCCAGAAGCTTCTGAAAAGACTGGATTCCCGTTTTCACGGGAATGACGATTTGCCGAATTACAGGAGTAATTCAAAGGTCTCTATGAATCCCTGAAAAGCTTTTCCAGCAGACCATCGATCGCCTGATACTGTCTTGATATCAGGGCGCCATTCTGATCGAGCAGGATCATGGTCGGAACCCCGACGATCTGATAGGCCTTCGCCACAAGGCCCTTATCGTCCAGCAGCACGCGATAGGGCAATTGGTACCTGTCGACAAACCGGGAAACCTTGTCCGGCGGTTCCTCGATGTCAACATTGATCACGATCAGTCCCCGGCCCGCATAGGTGCTATGAAAAAATTTATAGCGGGGTATTTCAGACCGGCAGGTGGGGCACCATGTCGTGCTGAAAATGATGAGGACGGGCTTCCCCCTGTTTTCACTGAGAACGAATTTCCTTCCGCTCAGATCTTTCAGGACAAAATCGTGTGCCTTGCCTTCAGCGGCCTTCGGAACAACCGGCGGTTGCCGGTCGTCGGAGCAGGATACGGTCCCGGCCAGCAGCAGGACCATGAACCCCGCGATGAACAGGGAAAAGATCTTGTTTTTATTCATTCTATCACCTTGCAGAACATCGATTATTTCTCAAAGGTCGTATTCAGCCCCAGAGGATTCCTGCCTGGATCAGGAAATATTCGCCGGCGGCGATCATGAGCCAGCCGAAAAGACGGCCGATTTTTGTCATCCAGGGGCCTGATTTCGGCAGATTGGCCAGCAGTCCGGCAAATGTTCCCAGGATGATCAGCAGCGTTCCCATCCCGAAGGAAAAAACAAACAGAAGGCTCATGGCGTAGAGCATCTCCTGCCGGGTGGCCACGTAACCGAGAAGGACCGCCAGAACCGGCGCCGTGCAGGGTCCCATCACCAGGCCGGATGCGGCGCCGATCAGAAAGCTGCTCACGAACCCTTTCGACTGCGTCCGGGGCTGGATACGGGTGATAAACTGCGGGGTCCGGAACGGAAGCATAAAGACGTCCAGCATCGACAGGCCCATGAGCAGACAAACGTTTGCCATGACAAAGTAAGTCCAGGGGTTTGTCTGCAGCTGGCCGAACAGCTTTCCCGACAGGGCGGCAACCCCTCCCAGCGCCGTGTAGGTGACGGCCATGCCGAGGACATAGATCAGCGACAGCAGAAACCCCCGTCCCCTGGACCCGCCGCCCCGTGCGCCGATAAAGGCGATGGTTATGGGAATCACGGGATAGACGCAGGGCGTAAAACTCACCAGGACGCCGCCCAGGTAGACAGCCAGGTAGGCCAGGATGAACGATCCCTGGAGGTAAACGGAGAGGCCCTGAATAAATTGTTCAATCATTTTCGTTTCTGCTTCAGGCCTGTTTTGGTTCGTTGTCCCGATCCGTTGGGGCCTCCGGATGGGGCTTGTGATATTTTTTATACCATCTTTTGCCGAGAAAGTATCCCAGTGCAGCAATGATGATGCTGACGGCCGTTACAATGAGGAAGGTTGAGTCCTGGTTGTTTCGGAGACAGCTTCCCTGAACGGACAGCATCAATGTTCCCAGCAGGCGGCCCACCGTGGAAATGAGCAGAAAGGTCCTGATTCTGATGTGGCTGAGTCCCAGGACATAGCACAGGGCGTCTTTGGGAAAGCCCGGGATCAGAAACAGAAGAAAGGCTACCCAGGGTCCCTGATGCGTCATGATATGATCGTATTTATTGATGGTTTTAGGGCTTACAACTCTTTCGACAAAGGGCCGTCCGAGGGTTCGGGAAAGTGTAAAGGCCAGCCAGGAACCGATGGTCAGACCGATTGTAGAATAAAGGGTCCCCAGGGGTATCCCGTAAACATAGCCGCCGATAAAACCGGAGACTTCTCCCGGGATCGGTGCAACGAGAACCTGCAGAATCTGGATCCCGATGAAAACAGCAACCGAGAGCGGGCCAAAACTATTGATAAAGGTGATGATTTTTGTACGATCGGAAAAAAAGCTGTGCAGATCGAAATAAATAAAAAAGAAAATACCCGCTGCGACCAGCAGGATCAGGGCAAGCAGTTTGAGAATGTCTTTTCTGTTCATCAAGCCTCAGACTTTTTCAGGGATGGCTAACCCTTACCACAAAACGCCGGGACAATGAAGTTTTAATCGACAGACAAAAAAAGGGCACGAAGGTGAACTCCGTGCCCTTTTTTAAAAACGGTTAGGTTTAAGTTATTTCTTTGCGGGTGCGGGTGCCGGTGCCGGTGCTGCGGGTGCCGGTTTCGCTTCTTCCTTCTTAACTTCTTTCACTTCCTTCTTTTCGGCCTTCTTCTCAACCTTCTTTGCCTTCTTGGCGGCTTTCTTTTCTTTCTTCACTTCCTTCTTCTCAACGGCTGCTGCCGGTTTTGCCGGATCTGCCTTCTTCTCGGCGGCTACCGCCGGTTTTGCCGGCTCAGCGGATTTCGCCGCAGGCGCCTGCGCAAAAACGGATGTCGTGAAAAGAAATACCAACGCGACGACCAATAATACTAAACGTTTCATTTTTACTACCTCCTGCTTGGAATTTTATTTTGTCTCTATGGAAAGCAAGCCGCGTACCACAATGATGGAAAAAATATATACATAGATTAACTGCCTGATAAGAATGGACAATGAGATAGTCCAGGAATCGGCCTTTCCCCTTGGCCCTTCTGAGATGACCGGCGCAGATGGGGCAATACTCCCCATCCGTTGGGGAGTTTTTCATCCGGAAGATGAAAAAAAAGAAGGGATCAGTCACACGTTGCCGCCGCCTGATCCCCCGTTTTCTTAATGGTGCCGAAGCCGGGATTTGAACCCGGACGAGCGTAACTCACTACCCCCTCAAGATAGCGTGTCTACCATTTCCACCACTTCGGCTTTTTTTGCATTCTGCGATGATCAGACCCGCACGCCCACTGCCGCCTTTGCAATTCCGTTAACATCCGGCGGGAAGATTTGTCAAATGAAAACAAACACAGGCTTAATCCCGGCGCTATTTGGCCTGCTGCGGAGCGGCCGGTGCGGGTTGTCCGGTCGCACCCGTCGGCGCGGGCGCCGGAGGCGGAGCCGCCGGTTGCTCAGGCGCGGCTTTTTGTTCGACGCCAGCCCTGGATTCGCCCCCCATCACTGATTTTCCTTTATGGAGCGCGGAGTAAGACAGGGTCAGCGACGTAATCATAAAGAGAATGGCAACGACGGTTGTCATTTTCCCCAGAAAACTGGCGGGGCCGCTGCTGCCGAAGACGGTCTGGCTCGAGCCGCCGAATGCCGCCCCCATGTTGGCGCCCTTTCCCGCCTGGAGCAGGATGACAAGGATCAGGATAATGCAAACGATGACATGTAATGCGGTAACAAAAATCTGCACGTTAATAAACCTCTCTTTTTAAAATCAAAATGCGATAAGTTTGCCGAATGTATCGGCATCCAGGCTGGCCCCGCCCACCAGAGCACCGTTGATATCCGGTTGGGCCATGAGTTTGCCGATATTGTCCGGGTTGACGCTCCCGCCGTAAATGAGGGGTAGCCGGCGGGCCGGCTCTTTTCCGCAAAGGTTTTCCATCAGCTGACGGATAAAGGCATGCGCTTCCCCGGCCTGTTCAGGTGTTGCTGTTTTCCCGGTGCCGATTGCCCAGACCGGTTCATAGGCGACAACCATTCTCCCTATATCACAGGCCTTGATCGGATTCAATCCCTCTTTAATTTGTTTTTCAATGACCTCAAAAGTCCTGCCCGCCTCTCGCTCCTGCAGGGTTTCCCCGATACAGAATATGGGCTGCATTCCGAATTCGAGGGCCATGCCGATCTTGTCGTGGAGGCTGTCATTGCTTTCCCCAAAAAAAACACGGCGTTCCGAATGACCGACAATCACGTACGTGCAGCCCGCATCTGCCAACATTCTGGCAGACACTTCCCCTGTATAGGCGCCTTCCCTGTTGCCACTCAGATTTTGCGCCGCGAGCCCTATTCCTGACCCTTTCAGGGCTGCTCCGACAGGATAAAGCGCCGTAAAGGAGGGGGCAATCACCACCTGCCTGTCGTTGATGCCGATGACGAGCTTCTTCAGGCGACTCACGAAAGCAAGCGATTCGCCCACCGTCTTGTTCATCTTCCAGTTTGCGGCAAAAATCGGTCTGATCATGTCTGCTTTTTAAAGTTTTCGTCCGATATGGAGCGCCAGATCTCTCATCCGGCAGGCATAGCCGCTCTCGTTGTCGTACCAGGCAAATACTTTTACAAAGTTGCCGGCAAGCACGGCGGTCAGGGGCCCGTCCACAATGCAGGAATAGGGACTGCTCGTGAAATCCACGGAGACCAGTTCCTCCTCACAGAAGGCCATGATATCCTTCAAATAACTGTTTGCAGCCGCCTTGAGCGCGCCGTTGATTTCATTCACCGTTACCGGTTGCCCGACCTCAACGCCCAGATCCACCATGGAAACGTTCGGTGTCGGCACCCGCAGCGACAGCCCATCCAGTTTTCCCTTTAAATCCGGAATAACGTCGCCCAGGGCCTTTGCCGCGCCGGTGGATGTCGGGACGATCGAGAGCGCTGCCGCCCGGGAACGCCTCAGGTCTTTGTGCGAGCCATCCAACAGTCTCTGATCCATCGTATAGGCATGGACCGTCGTCATGAACCCCTTGATAATCCTGAAATGATCATGCAGCACCTTGGCTACCGGCGCCAGGCAGTTGGTGGTGCAGGACGCATTGGAAATAATGTGATGCTTCTTCGGATCGTAAGCGTTTTCATTGACCCCCATGACAAAAGTTCCATCCACCCCCTTGCCGGGGACGGCCAGGATGACCTTCCTGGCCCCCGCCTGGATATGCGCGGCCAACTCATCCCTTTTTTTGAATTTTCCCGTGGATTCGAGGACAATATCAATCCCCATCTGCTTCCAGGGGAGCGCAGAAATATCCTGCGTGACCGTGGTCAAGGCAATGGGTTTTCCATCAACGACCAGGTTGTGCCCATCAACAGAGACATCCACCCCGATTTTACCATGGACGGAGTCGTATTTCAGCAGATGGGCCAGGGTTTCCGGTTTGGCCCTCGAATTAATCGCAACGATGTCAATGTCATCATAGCCGATACAGGCGCGGACGATATAGCGACCAACCCGGCCGAAACCGTTAATGGCTACTTTTATTCCCATGATGAATGAACCCCCCGGACATTAATATCAAACGCCTGTTGAAAGCGGGCGGATCATAGCCACAGAAGGGCGTTAAGTCAACACCTTTTTAACCCTTCGGGAGGGTTGGGGAAATTGAAAATCAACGACTTTTGCCGATGTTTTTCCGATCGCAATAAGCAGATACCGGGCAGCGGCTGCAAAAAGGGGAGACGGGGCGGCAGATCTGCTGTCCGAAAGCCACCAGCAGCGTATTGTAATCCCTCCAGTAGCGCACGGGCAGTTTTAACCTGAGGGCCTGCTCTGTCTGTTCCGGGGTTTTTGTGTCAACGTATCCCAGGCGGTTGGAAATCCGATGGACGTGTGTGTCGACACAAATGGCAGGCCTGCCGTACCCGAGGGAAATGACAAGATTGGCGGTCTTCCGGCCCACCCCTTTGAGGGCCAGCAGATCTTCGAGATTGTCCGGAACGCGCGCATGATGCCGGTCAATCAGTTCCCGGCAAATATGATGGATGGTTCCGGCCTTGTTGCGATAAAAGCCGACGGGGTAAATGGCCTTGATGATGACCGCTTCGGGAAGCTGCAGCATCTCTGCCGGGGACCGGGCCAGGCCGAATAGCCTGGCCGTGGCGCCTGTTGTCGTTTCATCCTTTGTCCGCAGGCTCAGCAGCGTGGAAATGAGGATTTTGAAGGGGTCCTGCCCCATCTCCGCCAGGTGGGAGACAATGGGCATGTCCCAATTTTTGAGGTTTTCCTGAAGCTGCGCGATGATCGCATGAATCTGCTCGTCATTCATGACGAACTCGTAAAAAGTCGAAAAACGAACCGAAAACGACGGCCGTCATTCATAGCCCTCTTCATTGGCCAGTATATCCAGATGCAACGTGGCAATATCCTCAACATCGAGATTGGGTTCCCGTTTGGATTCTCTGAAATCCACGATTTTGATGTACCGTTTGCACTCGTTGCAGACATCAACCCGGTATTGTTCATCTCCTTCGACGGTGAAATAGGCCAGGGATTGCTGTTCTTCATTGCTGCAGAAAGGGCATTTGATTCTGAGAAAATGCCACTCAAAACCGCATTGATTGCAGAACAGGAAGCGTCCTTCCTCTCCCCGGATCTGCCCGATCTTCGGTTCCTTGCCGCAGACCGGACAATAACCCTCCAACCATCCGGAGCGGGCAATCACATCGGCATATTTTTGCGCAACGATTTCGAGGGACGGCCGGAGGCTCTCCTCAAGAAACAGTTCGACAAGGTCAAAAAACTCTTCTTCTGCGTCCAGGTCAGGCTCGTCATCCTGGACGTAAAAGGAGTTGAGGACCATTTTTTCGAAATCACAGGAACCATCCTTAATTTTTTCCGCCAGTTCCGCGGTTTCTCCGGGAACCCTCTTTTCGGCGACACCCAGGAGGGCCAGAAAGTATTCCTTGGGCCGGGTCAGGTCGAAGCGACCGGAAGAAAAATCAATCAGCGGCAGTCCGCCGACCATTTTCTTTTCGATCAGGCTTTCATCCACGACGGTAAACACGTCGGCCATATTTTTGCGGTGTTCCTCTCTGAGAATCAAAATATCCGAAAGAATATCTAAAAGGTCCACATAATGTGGGCTGGTCATTTTATAATCCTCAATGGTCTTTAAGGATTCTCTAAGCATTTTCGGCATGTGTTGCGGTCTCCTGTTTAGATGGATTGTTTTTGGTGCTGACCGTCTATATCTGCTTGGGACACAAGTCAAGATATTATTTGGCCGTTTTTCGCAAAGCCTGTCCATTTGAAGCAATCTTTTCACTTGACGGCGGGAAAGAAAAACAGGCAGTATGCGACGCTGACTATATCACTATGCGGGAGGGTTATTTTGAAAAAACGAAGATTGCTTTTTTGGGTTATTCTCATCGGCATTCTTGCGCCGGCGGTTGGATTGAGCAAAGTGGTGGATCGGATTGTTGCCGTTGTCAATGGGGATATCATCACTTTGTCCGAGCTGGAAAACGCTTTTCAGCCCTTTAAGAAAAGGATTGACGACACCTACCGGGGTCCGGACAAAAATAAAGTGATTGCCGATGGCCACAGTATGATCTTGAACCGGATGATTGATAACAAGCTGATCCAGCAGCGGTCCACGAAAATGGGGATCGTCGTCAAGGATGAGGAGGTCATGAATACCATCAAGGACCTGCTGCAGCGGAGAAATATCCCGATGGCGGAGCTTGTGAAAACGATGGAGCGTGAAGGCTCCGGCCTCGAGGCCTATAAGCAGGAGATGAAAGACCAGATGATCCGGATGCGCCTGCTGCGACGGGAACTCAAAGCGACAATCCTTGTCAGCGATGAGGAAATCGGTGAGGATTACGTCAGGCGCCGCCATGAATATGAGGGCAAGGAAGCCGTGCGGATCAAGCAGATCCTGATCCTCCTGCCCCAGAATGCCGATCGCGACGTGCAGGCAAAGCTCAAGGCCGATGCCGAGATGTTGCACAAGCCGCTGATCGGAGGGGAACCTTTTGATCTGCTGGCGGCTCAATTTTCGCAGGGACCGTCGGCGGCCACGGGCGGCGACGTCGGCTTCCTGGAAAAGGGGATGATGCTGCCGGAAGTGGACGCTGTTGCCTTCCGGCTGGCTAAAGGTGAGATCAGCGAAGTCATTGTCTCTCCCGTGGGTTTTCACATCATCAATGTCCTAGATAAAAGGGGGGCAGGGGTCAAACCCATTGAGATTGCGCGCGAAGAAATCAAGGTAAAGCTGGAAGAAGAAAAAATGGAAAAAAGATACGAGGAATGGATCGTCGATCTGCGCAAGCGATCCCATATTGAGATAAAACTTTGAGTTATATCAGGATCAAGGGCGCCTCCCAGCACAACCTGAAGCATATCAGCATTGATATTCCCCGCGACAAACTCGTCGTGATCACCGGTCTGAGCGGTTCCGGCAAATCTTCCCTGGCCTTCGACACGATTTATGCGGAAGGGCAGAGGCGGTATGTGGAATCGCTGTCCACCTATGCCCGGCAGTTTATCGGGCAGATGGACAAACCCGACGTCGAGTCCATTGAAGGCCTCTCCCCCGCAATCGCCATCGAGCAGCGGGCGTCCAGCCAGAATCCCCGTTCCACCGTGGGAACCGTAACGGAAATCTATGATTATCTGCGGCTCCTTTTTGCCAGAATCGGCATTCCGCACTGCTCCCAGTGCGGCCGGGAAATCCGTTCCCAGACGATCGAAATGATGGCGGAGGCCGTCCTTGCTTTTCCCGAAAATACAAAGATCCACCTGCTGGCCCCGATCATCAGAGGCAAAAAAGGTGAATACCACAAGGAATTTAAAAAGCTGCTCAAGGATGGCTATGTCCGGGTACGCATTGACGGACAGATCACAGAGATTACCGACGCAATGAATCTGGACAAAAACAAGCGTCACGATATTGATGTTGTCGTTGATCGGCTGGTCGTCAAAGACGGGATCCGGAAGAGACTCCGGGATTCCCTGGAGATTGCCGCCAATCTGGCATCAGGACTGGTGCGCATCCATATCATCGGCGGCGAGGAGATGCTGTTCAACGAAAAATATGCCTGCCCCGATTGCGGCATCGGTATAAACGAGTTAGCGCCGCGGATGTTTTCCTTTAACAGTCCCTACGGTGCCTGTCCGGTCTGCAGCGGGCTTGGGACGCGGATGTATTTTGATGAAGAACTGGTCATCCCCGACACCGGTTTGTCCATTCGGGAAGGCGCCATCCTGCCGTGGGCGGGACGGAATTCCATGCCCTATTTCCAGATGCTGGAGGCCCTGTGCCAGCATTACCGGTTCGACATCAACACGCCCTTTCATCAATTACATGAACAAATTCAAGATGTTCTCTTGAACGGTTCCGGGTCGGAAAAAATCCGTTTTCATCTCGACCGCGGGGGGCGGCGCTTTTTTGTAAACAAGCCTTTTGAGGGCATTCTGAATCAACTGGACCGGCGCTACCGGGAGACCCTGTCCAATGCCGTCAGAATGGACCTGTCGCGGTACATCAATCTCCGGGAGTGTCCCACCTGTCACGGGGCCAGGCTCAAGAAAGAAAGCCTTTCCGTAATGATCGCCGGTCGGAGCATTTACGACATTTGCCGGCTGTCCATCGGGGAGTGTCTGGCTTTTTTTACGACCCTGCGCCTGACCCCCCAGGAAACCCTGATCTCCGAAAGAATCCTCAAGGAAATCAAGGAGCGCCTGCGGTTTCTGCTGAATGTGGGAATGGAATACATCAGCCTGGACCGTTCGGCCGGCAGTCTTTCCGGGGGGGAAGGCCAGCGCATTCGCCTGGCCACGCAGATCGGCTCCGGTCTTGTCGGCGTCCTCTATGTCCTGGACGAGCCGACGGTGGGTCTGCACCAGCGCGATAACGTTCGCCTGATTTCAACGCTCAAACGGCTGCGCGACATGGGCAATACCGTCCTTGTGGTGGAACATGACACGGATATGATGATGAATTCCGATCAGATCATCGATATGGGGCCGGGAGCGGGCATGCAGGGCGGAGAGATTGTTTTTCAGGGAACCCCGGAAGCGATCCGCCGGGCGGATGACTCGCTGACCGGGAAATACCTGTCCGGAAAATTGGCGATCCCCGTTCCGGGGCGCCGCCGGTCCCTTCCGAAAAGATCCATCCATCTTGAGGGGGCCTGCGAGCATAATCTGAAAGAGATCGATATCAAGATTCCGGTAGGCGTTTTTACCGCGGTAACCGGCGTTTCCGGTTCGGGCAAAAGCACCATGATTATTGAGACGCTGTACAAAGTCATGACGCGGAGACTCTACCGGCAGAAGAGCGTATCGGGCCGGGTCAAACGGTTGGTGGATCTTGGCGGGATCGAACGCGTCATTCTGATGACCCAGCAGCCCATTGGCCGGACCCCACGGTCCAACCCCGTTACTTATACAGGGGCTTTTACCCCGATCCGCGAGCTTTTCACCGGTTTGCCGGAAGCAAGGATCAGGGGCTACAAACCCGGCCGGTTCAGTTTCAATGTGAAAGGGGGGCGCTGTGAAAGCTGCGAAGGCAATGGTCTGATCAAAATCGAGATGCATTTCCTGCCCGATGTTTATGTGACCTGCGATGCCTGTCGCGGAAGCCGTTTTAACACCGATACGCTGGAAATCCGGTACAAGGAAAAAAATATTGCCGATGTCCTGAATCTGACGGTGAGTCAGGCCCTCGTTTATTTTGAAAACATCCCCGCAATCCGTGCCAAGCTCCAACTGCTGTTCGACGTGGGGCTGGGTTATCTCCGGCTCGGCCAGTCGGCGACGACCCTCTCGGGCGGAGAAGCGCAACGGATCAAACTATCCCGGGAGCTGGCCAAGCGGACGAACAGCAATACCCTTTACATCCTCGATGAGCCGACGATCGGTCTTCACTTCGCCGATATTCAGAAACTGTTGGATGTTCTTGTGAGGCTGGTGGATATGGGAAACACCGTCGTTGTGATCGAACATAATCTGGATATCATCAAGTGCGCGGATCATGTCATTGATCTTGGCCCGGAAGGCGGCCCCGGGGGGGGATGCATTGTTGCGTCGGGGACACCGGAAGCCATTGCAGCGACCGAAGCCTCCTATACCGGTCAGTATCTGCGGGCGGTGTTGCAGCCGGTCCATGTCGTTCAGGCGGACGTTTTACATCACCAATGAAAAATGGTTCGTAAGCGGTGAATCAAATGTTTTCCGCCTTTCCAGATATTACGTTAACGGTCTTTAATATATCGTGATTACGTCTGGTTGTTTTCTTAGCGGAAAAGATTTTTGAGCCGCGGCGAAGCCATTTTTTACAGGTGATGCAAAACGCTCGTTTCAGCAACACGGGCCGGCTGCAACACCGCCCGCAGATACTGACCGGTATAGGAGGCTTCTGTCGCTGCAATGGCTTCCGGTGTCCCCGACGCAACAATGCATCCCCCCCCGGGGCCGCCTTCCGGGCCAAGATCAATGACATGATCCGCGCACTTGATG
>CAYXQK010000127.1:0-6507 GCA_964467445.1 uncultured Syntrophaceae bacterium | reverse complement strand
CTCCCGCCCAGGAAGCGGGATTCCCATATGGGGGAGGAAGGCCGGGGAACAGATTGAAGGAGGGGGCGTTATGGACTTCTTAGGCATGGCCGATCCGGGGGTTGTGCCGGCCGACACGCTGACGGGTCTCGCCTTCGCGATCATCAGGATCGTAGCCCTTGGCGCCATGGGGATCGTTCTGGCCGGGATCGTCATGACCTGCCTTTGCGACATCTTCGAATGCCGAAAATCGAGGCCGGGCCATGGCCGGACGGAGAACTGGCAGCCGATGCCCTGACCTCTCCGTCCTCTCGGTCCGAGCGCGACGATTGACGCCCGGAGGCGGTTTGTTCTAGGGTGCCGGGTGATGACGGCCCGGCGATCCCAAGAGCACTCGCGTGCAGGGCCTGTTGCCCACAGAACAGCCCCGGCCCTGACCGTCCTGACCTTCATCTTCGCGACGATATGCGTGCCGGGACCCTCTTCCCGGCCGGGGCGTCGTCATCATCCAGGAGATGGTCGTCGTGACCCGTAAGGGCGCTGAGGTCAACTCCGCCGGCTCGGAGAACCGGCCCTACGTGACGCGCGACGGCAGCCGCGACACGTTCTGGGTTCAGGCCGAGTATCTCGACCGGTTCAAAAAATGGTCCGCAGCGCGTGTCATTCTTGTAACGGATACGGGCCTGATCTAGAATGGTCCCAGGTCATCAACCCGGGTAAAGGGGCCGGGCCAGCTTGTCCGTTCATGACATTATCGTGACAATCGCCGGTCTGTCCGCTCATAGAATTTGATGGGGATATTGTCTGCGATGAAGGTCGAAGGTCGCCGGAAACGGGTCGCGCTCTTCCTGATCGCCGTCCTCCTGCCGGTCATCGTCCTCGTGGCCCTGACGCTGCAGATGGTCAAGCAGGAAAGAGAGCTCGCCCTGAAGCGCGTCGCCGACGAACACCGGCGCGTGGCCGCGGAGATCGGTCAGGACCTCGCATCGCGCCTGGATGGACTCGCCCGAGAGGAAGCGTCGGCCCTCGCGGGACAACCCCTTATGCTCGGCCGGCACGACTACAAGAATCCCGAAGTCGTCCTCGTCGCCAAGGTCGAGGATGGCCGGCTCATCCTGCCTTGGGAAGCCGGCCCAAAGGCGGCCGCGCCCATGTCGCTTGAAGATGACTCGGAATTCAGCCGGAACATCCGCCAGGCCGAGAGCGCGGAATTTTCCTCGAAAAATTACCCTCTGGCCGCCGACAGCTACCGGAGGGCCGCTGCTGTCGCCCGGAATCCGGCAGAGGAAGGCTATGCCCGCCTGCAAAGGGCCCGGGCGCTCGAGAAATCGAAGAAAGAACAGGAGTCCCTCGCGGAATATGAGAAGATCCTCTTTCTCTCCCCCGAGATCGTTGACGAGTACGGCATCCCGCTGTCTTTTTACGCTTTTGAACCGCTCCTACGGTCGGGATCGATGTACCCGAAGGCTGTTGAGCGGATCGGACGACAGCTTGGAGGCGCCTTATGGCTTTCTCCCGCAGGCCTCTATTTGATGCGAGACCTCGCCCAGGGGATCACGGTGGGAGTACCTGACGCCGCCGGGCCCGCCGTCCGGTCCGGCGCCGAAGAAAACCTCCGGAAGATTCTCGCACAGATCCAGGTCATGGAACAGGCTCAGAGCCTCAAGGAGGACTATCCACGCCTGGGCTTGGAGCCGGCGCCCGGTCCGAACTTGAAGAAGGCCGAATCTCGCTGGGCGTCTTACGGGCAAAGACCTTGGCTGGTGGGTTTGTTTCCTGCGATCCCTGGAAAAGGAAGCCTCCTCCTCGCCGTCGATTTCCAGACCTTCTTGACCGCCCTCGCGTCGGAGACGGAATTTGAGGCAAAGTACGCCTCGAATGTCGAGCTCTTAGCCGGGTTGCCAGCCGACGGGGCCTCCCTGGGGTCCGGCCTCCAGGGGATCCAAGTTGTCTTCACGCCCGGCGGCGGCGAGCCCTATACAAAACAGGAGTCGCTCCAACGGCTCTTTTACTTTCTGGCTCTCGTCATCGTACTCGGCGTGACGCTGTTCGGGGCCTATCTGCTGTGGCGTGATGTGCGGCGAGAGGTTCTCATGGCCCGGATGCGGTCGCAGTTCGTCTCTAGCGTCTCCCACGAGCTCAAAACGCCCCTGACGGCGATCCGGATGTTCGCGGAGACGCTGCGGCTCGGCCGGGCCAAGGATCCGGCCACGCAGGAAGATTACCTGGATACGATCGTCAATGAGAGCGAGCGCCTGACCCGGCTCCTGAACAACGTCCTCGATTTTTCCAAGATCGAGCAGGGTCAAAGGATCTACCATCCGGCTCCCGCCTCCCTGCCCGAGATCGTCCGGGCCGCGGTCCGAGCCATGGAATATCCCCTGAAACAGCAGGGCTTCGAGCTCAACATCAGGAACGATGATGGCTTGCCGCAGGTCTGCGTCGACCGGGACGCCATCGAGCAGGCCGTGTTGAATCTCCTCAGCAACGCGATGAAATACTCGGGTGAGTCGCGGACGATCGGGCTGGGCGTGCATCGGGAGGGCGATTTTGCCGTCATCCAGGTCGTCGACAAGGGCGTCGGGATCGACCCCAAGGACCAAGGGCGGATCTTTGAAGATTTCTATCGGGTCCCGAGCCGCGAAAACGAATTCCTGCCGGGAACGGGTCTCGGACTGTCGCTCGTGGCCCACATCGCCAAAGCCCATGGTGGCTCGGTCAAGGTGGAGAGTAGGCCAGGCCAAGGGAGCGCCTTTTCCATCATTCTACCGTTGGGGAGGGTGCCGTGAAGAGGATCCTGGTCATCGAAGACGATCTGGCCATCCTGAGGGGCCTCAAGGACAACCTCGAATTCGAAGCTTACGAAGTCCTGACCGCCGAGGACGGCGAGCGCGGTTACGCCGTTCTGAGAGCGGAAAAACCGGATCTGGTCATCCTGGACCTCATGCTGCCCAAGATGAGCGGCAACGAGCTCTGCCGGAAAGTGCGCAATGAGGGCCTCACCGCACCCATCCTGATGTTGACCGCGCGCGGCGATGAAAAGGACCGGGTGGCCGGATTGGACCAGGGGGCCGACGACTACCTGACAAAGCCGTTTTCGGTGCCGGAGCTGCTGGCCCGGATCAGGGCTCTCATTCGCCGGGTGGAATTGTCCAAGACGGGAGACCTGCCTGCAGAGCTTCATTTCGACGACGTCGCGATCGATTTTAAGCGCTTCGCGGCCAGCAAGGCCGGGAAAGCGATCGAGATGTCGCGCAAGGAATTCGGGGTCCTACGGCTGCTGGCGGCCCGGCGCGGCGAGGTCGTCCAGCGGGGCGAACTCCTCGACGAAGTCTGGGGCTTCGACCAGTACCCGACGACGCGGACCGTAGATAATCATATCGCCCTTCTCCGCGCCAAGCTCGAGGAGGACCCAAGCAATCCCCGCCGGATTCTCACGGTATACGGCGTAGGCTACAGGCTGATCTTCGAAAAATGACGGTTTTAAGACAAAAGGCCGACGTCTGCCGGAATCCTCCCCATAAAAAGATGACGTCTTGATGACAATCTCGTGACACTCCGTGAAGCGTGATGACCTACCTTATGGGAGAACCGGAACAAGGGAGGGAGATATGAAAAAACCGTTGCTGATCATGGCAGCATTCCTATTGATGTCGTCGAGCCTCGGATCCCTCGCGCCCCAGCAAGGCCAAGACCGGTTCCAGAAAGCCCTGGCCAAAGAACGCAGCGAGGGAAATCTCGAAGAAGCTATCGTCCTCTACCAGAAAGTTATTAATGAGACAAAGGACGAATCTTTGGCGGCACAAGCCCAACTGCGGATCGGCTTCTGCTATGAGAAACTGGGACGGGAGGAAGCCCGAAAAGCGTTCCAAAAGGTGCTCGATAACTATCCCTCTCAGGCAGACTCCGTCAAGACGGCCAGGGAAAAACTGGCCTTTCTCCTGAAGGGACAGATAGCTCTGGAAACAGGATCTTCTCAGACCCGGCTGCGCCTTGTCTGGGAAGGACCCGACGTCGAGCTCATGGGCGCCCCCTCTCCGGATGGACGCTATATTTGTTATACCGACTGGGACACGGGCGACCTGGCCGTCCATGATCTCCAAACGGGCGAGAAGCGGCGGCTCACGGGCCAAACCGCCTGGGATGGGAGCTTCGCCGAAAGCTCGAGATGGTCGCCCGACGGCAGGCTCATCGCGTTCACATGGGATAAGGGGGTCACCGCTGAGCTTCGTATCGTCGGACTTGACGGCGAAAAGACCCGGGTTTTGTTCAAGGGCGGCGGATATCCTGCGGTCAAGGACTGGTCACCGGACGGGAAGCAGATCCTGGCCGTTCTCTATTCGGAAAAGGGCGAGCAGTCCTATTCTCTTTTCGCAGTTTCTGACGGCTCCGTTCGTCATCTCAAGAAGATAGGCTTCCCGGCAGGCTACATGAACGGCCAAATGAGATTCTCTCCGGACGGCCGGTACATCGCCTTCGATCTTCGGAACGATATCGTCCTGCTCTCGACCGACGGAAAGGCCGAAGTTCCGCTCGTCCGGCATCCGGCCAATGAACGTCTATTGGGTTGGACTCCCGACGGAAAATCTGTCTTCTTCATGAGCGACCGGAGCGGGGCGATCGATGCCTGGATCCTGCCGGTCGCGGAGGGCAGGCCGGGGGGAGAGCCAGAGCTCCTTCGAAAAGATATCGGGGAGATCTCCCCTCTCGGGTTCACGCGGGACGGGGCCTTTTTCTATGGGCACGGCAAGGATACGCAGAAGATCTACCTCGCCTCGATCGATCGGAAAGCGGGGTCTCTCAGCGCAACATATCGGAGAGTGGAGCTTCCTTACGAAGGACGCAACCATGCTCCCGAATACTCTCCGGACGGAAAACAGCTGGCCTACATCCGGCAGGCGGTGCCCAGGATGGACAGCTCCAACACTCTCTGCGTCTTTTCCCCGGAGTCCGGGGAGGAGAAGACAACGGCCCTGGATCTCCAGCAGGTCTTCTCCGTCGCCTGGGCCCCGGACGGATCATCGGTCATGATCTCGGGCATCGGCGGGGGGCGGACCTTCGTCGGCAGGATCGATCCCGGAACGGGGGCCATCGAGGAGATATTCCCGACTGACAAGGACGCCCGAGAGGAGATGTTCATGTTTCCTGCCTGGTCTCCCGACGGAAAGACGGTCTATTGCGTGCACGGGACCCAAGTGGCAACAGCGGAGCGCTCGCTCGCGATCATCGCCAAAGACCTTTCAACGGGCCGATCTTGGGATTTTTATAAGATGACTGGTCCGCTTCATCTGCCCATGATCTCCGTTTCGCCAGATGGCAAGTGGCTGGCTGCTCTCGAACATCAGCGGGGAACCGAAGCAAATAAGGAGAAGATCCTCAAGGTCATCTCCACGGAGAACGGAAAAGCCCGAGAATTGTGCCGGTTCGCGAGCGCCACCAATAATATCGTTCAGGCGAGATGGAGCACGGACGGGCGATACATCTTCTTCCCGGGGAGGCGCTCGGGCGAGGAGAAATGGGACATCTGGTATGCTCCGGTCGAGGGCGGCGAAGCCAGGAAACTCGGACTCGCCTTGAACGAAATCGAATATATCAGTCCCCATCCCGACGGCAGCCGGATCGTGTTTTCCTCGATGGGCCCCACGGTCCACGGCCCTGAAGTTTGGGTCATGGAGAACTTCCTGCCGGCCGGGAAGAAATAGCGTGAAGATCAAATCTGATTTCCATATGGGGGAAGAAAGCCCGGGAACTCGATGAAGGAGGGGGCGGCATGGATCTCCTTGGAATGGTCGATCCTGGTGTGGTGGCGGGCGATACCCTGACGGGTCTTGCCCTCGGGATCATCAGGGTCCTGGCCTTGAGCGCCATGGGGATCGTTCTGGCCGGGATCGTCATGACCTGCCTTTGCGACATCTTCGAGTGCCGAAAATTGAGGCAGGGCCATGGCCGGACGGAGAACTGGCAGCCGATGCTCTGATCTCTTTGTCCTCCCGGTCCGCGCGCGACGATTGACGCCCGGAGGCGGTTTGTTCTAGAGTGCCGGGTGATGACGACCCGGCGATCTCCCCGCTTCGCGACGGCTCTCGTCATCTCCTCCCTCCTCGCCGCGGCCTGCGCTCCGGCTTCCGCCTCACGCCCGGGCCAGCGGCCCGTCCAGGTCAGCCAGTGCGGGCGGGCCTTCGTCTTCGTCGACCACGGCCGGCCGGCAGCGCGGATCGAGATCCCCATCGGCGCCGGAGACATCGAGCGGCGGGCGGCCGAGATCCTGCGGACGTCCGTCCTGAAGATGAGCGGCGTCGACCTCCCCGTCCTCGCGGTCGAGGTCCCCGACAAGCCCGGGGCGGCCGTGATCGGTTTCCGGGGAAGCGAGCTCCCTCCGATCGTGGCCTCCTCGCTCCCGATGCTCCGCGAGGGCGGCTTCATCCTGGCCACATCCACCGGGAACCTCTACATCGCCGGCGGAGGCGGAAAGGGTGTCATCTACGGCGTCGTGCATCTGCTCGAGAAGTACTTCGGTTGCCGGAAGTT
>CAYXQK010000126.1:0-2504 GCA_964467445.1 uncultured Syntrophaceae bacterium | reverse complement strand
CATCGGCTTCGAGAGGCGTCACAAAATCCAGGTCCTCGGAAAACCGGCTCCCTCCGTAGCACCACCGGAGCGCCGTACCCCCCTGGAAGATCAGCTCGCGACTTCCCGACAGGGAGTAGAGTTGATGCAAAAGGATCAACTGGGCGATCTCGGCCTTCCGGACGTATGTCTCACGGTAGTTCTTCATGGTTGTTTACATTATAATACATTTTGGTATTGTTTTGTAAACAGATATTTTCAGCCCAAGCGTTGCCTCACAGAAGTTCCCTGACAACACCTCATTGTTGAGTGCCATGACATTGTGGACGGTCATCCTTTCACGGAATTAATGATGCTTATGCCCCTTATTCCAATAATTGTTCTTGTTAATTGTTCAGGATGCTGATATTTGTGCGCACTTTTCTAAAGAGGTGATATAGTGGAAATGGGAATACTGGGGCTTCCCCAGAGCGGCAAAAGTACGCTTTTTGAAATCATGACCGGGGTCAACGACCGGGATAGTCACGGCGAGCCCTGTCAGCGGGGTCAGGCGATGGTGCCGGACAGCCGTTTCGATCACCTGGTCGATATTTTTCAGCCTTTGAAAGCATCGCCTGCCCGGGTGCCGTTTATCGATGTCAATTTCAGGGGCGACAATGCCGGGGAATCGATCCGTCAGGTGCTCAATGGCAGTGACGGTCTGGTTCATGTCGTGGATGGTTTTTCATCGCAGAATACTCAAGACATCCTCGGCCATTATCGGAAGCTCGCGGATGACCTGATCCTGTCCGACCTGCTCATTGTCGAAAACCGCCTGGAGAGACTGGCCCGGCTTCCGGCAAAAGCTTTGAAACCGCTCGATCAAACCCACTTGCAGATCCTGCCGGAATTAAAGGCGCATCTGGAAAGAGGGCTGCCCCTCAGAGACATGGATCTGTCCGATGACGTGCTTCATTCCATCAAGAGCTTTTCCTTCCTGAGCATTCGCCCGGAACTGGTGGTGATCAATATGGGAGAAAACGATCCAGCTCTCGCCAATGTTTCTTGTAATATGGATGATTTTCCGGTGCCGGCGATCGACATCAGTTGCCGGATTGAAGCGGAGCTGATCGGCATGACCTTACCCGAACAGGGGGAATTTCTGAATGACCTCGGCATTGAAGAACCGGCCTTCAGACGAATTATCCGGGAATCATTCTCCCTGCTGGGTCGTATTTCCTATTTTACGGTCGGCGAAGATGAAGTGAAGGCCTGGGTGATTCCGGCGGGCTCGCGTGCACCGAGGGCGGCTGCGGCCATTCACAAGGATTTTGAGCGGGGCTTCATCAAGGCCGAAGTCGTGAGTTACGATGACTTCGTTGCCTGCGGTAACACACTGGCCGGGGCAAAGGCGGCCGGGCGGCTACGCCTGGAAGGCAAGGATTATATCGTCAAAGACGGGGATATCGTTTCCTTCCGTTTTAATGTCTGAACTCGCATCTCTGAATTCGATCAATCCATAGCGTAAAGCGTACAGACTTGTCGAAAGTCAAGACTTCATCCCTTCCCGCCAGGGGAGGGGAAAAATAGACTTTTGACGAAGGCATCAAAGTTGATCCTGCCAGATTTTACACCGATTTGCTCAGCCATCTAATCAGAACGAAACCACCGATCAGCAGCGCCGTGAAGAGTATGGCCAGCCAGTTGAAGTGGCGATCGATGAAGCGCTTGATCTGCGCCCCGAACTTCCAGATCAGGAAGGCCACGAGAAAGAACCGGGCTCCCCGGCTGACCACGGAGGCAAGCAGAAACAGGGGCAGGTTCACGGCAAAGGCCCCCCCGGAGACCGTGAATACCTTGTAGGGGATGGGGGTAAAACCGGCGGTGAAGACGATCCAGAAGTTCCATTTTTCGAAGAGTCCCTGGATATAGCGGAACAATTCCACGGAAAAGCCCGGAACGTTCTGGAAGAAGAACGAGGCCACCGGTGAAAACACATCCGGACCTGACCACCAGACGTAATAGCCGATCGCATAGCCGAACAGGGCCCCCAGGACAGAGCCCACGGTGCAATTCAGAGCGAAGCGGAAGGCTTTATTCTGTGCTCCCAGCACCAGGGCAATAAGCAGGGCGTCCGGCGGGATGGGAAAGAAGGAAGATTCCACAAAGGACAGAATAAACAGGGCGGGCGCCCCGTAAGGGGTGTCAGCCCAGTGCAGAACCCAGTCGTAAAGTCGTCTCAGATACTTCATACGTCCAGTCCGTATTTTTTTATTTTCTTGTACAGCAGGGTGCGGTGAATGCCCAGGATGCGGGCCGCCCGGGCTTTGTTGTGGTCGGCTTCCTTCAAGGCCTGGCGGATGGCCTGGGCTTCGGCACGGGCCTGGACCTCCCGCATGGGGGAATGCAGCGCGGGAAGCAGGATATCGGATCTGGGCTTCAGGTAGAAAGGCAGGTCCCGGTCCCGAATGCAATTGCCTTCGAGGGAGGAAAGGGTCCATTCCAGCACATTGGACATCTCCCGAACATTGCCGGGCCAGCCATGT
>CAYXQK010000125.1:0-7106 GCA_964467445.1 uncultured Syntrophaceae bacterium | reverse complement strand
CAAAGTAAATACCGGACAAGTGGAAACAACAGGCAGAGTGCAGTATGATGTCCAATAGGCGACCTTGCAGGTCAAACGGGAGGAGAAGAATTTTGGTTTGATTCATATGGGAGCGAATAGAAAAAAATCAAAAAGTACTATTTAAAAAGATAATTGGTTAAAATAGGAGTCAGGTCTCATAAACCTGACTCTTTTTTTAATCCAGACCAGTTCCTACTCTATTGCCCAAAAACCGCGAGGGCGTTGCGCAAGGGACCGCTGGAAATCTTGATAAGTCCATGATTAGGCTGATCCAACTCTAGGATCAGAAAGAGTGCAGCAGCAACTGATAAGGCACAGAGAAATAAAACGAAAGTGACCGTTCCGTTACGGGGAGAAAATAGACCAAAACTGCCAAACATGATGGTAAGCCAGCAGATTAGCACCACAAGGAAGGGCCAAGGGAGAGAGCTCTGACCAACCTGTCCAAGGAGAAGCCAGCGCGCATCGGCGATTTCAGCGCTTACCTGCAGGGCCCGCGATTTAAGCCCGCGCTGGGCTTCGTTCTGCGGGGACAGTTGCTGGAGTTTATTTTGGATCGTCTCCAGATCATTACCGGGTTGATGGGCCATGGTGATCCCGATCTCATGCGACTCTTCCGGCCAAATACGCTGGAGTGCGGAAGTGATGCTGCGATGAAGGAGGTCGCGGCTTTCCCTCGTTTCCGGTCCGTATTGGGCCATAACGTGGTCGAGCAATATAATCTTCGCGCTGGTATGCCTGAGCTCATTGGTTACCGTGTCGAAGTTCTCCTTCGCCGAGGCTATCAGCAGGCCAAGGACAAGAGCCGACAGCGTTGCGATCACGCCGATCGCAAGTTTCACCATGTCTTTTGAATCATCGCTCAGATGATGATCGGGCAGAAGGGCGTTCAGTATCATACCGAGCAGCAGACCCCCGAACATGCAGGCAAAAGCAACCCAAAAAAGTGTCAGCGAGTTCAATTATTCACCTCCTTATCGTCGTGAGGGATATGTCTTTTAGGAGCCACCTACTTTAATAGTTAATCGTTGTGCCTCAATGAGCCACCCGCCGCCCAGGGCTTTATAAATGTTCACAAGCGCAATAAAAGCCGATGTCCGAGACTGAACTAAATTAATTTCCGAAGGCAAAAGCATCTGTTCAGCCTGGAGCACGGTGGAGTATGGCGTGTATCCGCCCTCATACTGAAGGCGTGCCAAGCGGGTGTATTCATTATTGGCCCTGACAAGACGTTCCTGCGTCTCGATTTGTTCGATAAGTTTTTTTCTGGTAACCAGTGCATTCTCGACATCGGTAAAGGAATTCTGAATGGTCAATTCATAATTGTGTAGGGCCACCTTCTGTCCCGCTTCCGCCCGCTTGACCTGCCCGGCAATGGCGCCGCCCGCGAAAATCGGACCGGTCAATGATCCTACGTAATTCCATACGTTGGCCGGCCCTTTAAAGAGGTCCGACAGATCAGAGCTGGAATAGCCATATGCGCCGGTAAGAGAGATCGTCGGAAAGTAAAGCGCCTTGGCCGCTCCGATTTGAGCGTTGGCTGAAATAAGGTTTTGTTCCGCCTGGAGGATATCCGGCCGGTTGACAAGAATTTCTGATGGCAAACCCGTGGGAACAACGGGCAGTTGAAGTTCGTAAATCGTTTTGCCGCGCTTGATGGGTCCCGGATTGCGTCCGAGCAGGATGGAAAGGGCGTGTTCAGTCTGGGCAATCTGGGATTCTATCTGCGGGATTGTGGCGGCTGCCGTTTCATACTGTGAGAGGGTTTGCTCGACGTTCATCTGGGAAACCATGCCATACTTGAAACGCAATTGAAACAGTTTGACAGACTCCGCGTAGGTGCCCATATTGCGCTTCGATACGACCAGTTGCTCGTCAAGTCCGAGAAGTTGAATGTAATTGCTGGCCACCGCCGCGACCAGGGAAAGGATCACACCCCGCCATTGCGCCTTGGTAGCAAGCAGATCAGCCTCTGCAGATTCCGTCAGTCTTCGGACACGTCCCCAGAGGTCAATTTCCCAACTCGCACTGAAGAAGGTTTGATACGAATTGTTGGGGTTCTGCACGAAATTGTCCAGGGGGGTGGTTTCAAGTCCAGATAAGCGTTTCCTGGCGCCGCTGCCACTGTATCCAAACTGTGGAAACAGTGGCGACCTTGTCTGCATGATCACGCCGGCTGCCTGTTCCATATTGGCTGCTGCGATCTTGATATTTTTGTTGTTGGCCAGGGCCTCGTTGATTAGAGCGTTCAGAACAGGGTCTTGGAACTGTTGCCACCAGACCGTGTTGACGGCCTCGCGCGTTCCCCCGTCACTGTATGTGAACACGGAAGGTGTCTCGACCACGGGTCTCACATAGTCAGGCCCTATCGCGCAGGCGGTAAGGAGGAAAAATAATGCTGCTGACACGATCAGTCTACGCATCTTCGCCATCCTCCTTCTTCGCGGTCGGCGATAGACTCTGGGCGTTTTCTTCATTCGGGGGCCGGTCTTCTTTTTTAGATTTGGAGCGCTCGCCCAGCTTGTCAAAGAGATAGAAAAGTAAAGGCACATAAAGCATCGCCAGCGTTGTCTCGCCAATCATGCCCCCGATGATGCCGGTGCCAATCGAATGACGGGCGTTGGCCCCCGCACCCATGGCAATGGCCAGGGGCAGAACGCCGAAGGCAAAGGCGAGCGACGTCATGATGATTGGACGCAGGCGCTGTTCACCGGCCTCGATGGTTGCGTCAATGATGGATTTGCCCTGCTTGCGCAGTTCGGTGGCAAAAGAAACACGCAAGATGGCATTCTTTGCCCCAAGCCCGATGAGCACCAGCAGGCCGATCTGAAAATAAACGTCGTTTTCAAGTCCGCGCAACCAGTTCGCGAGGAGCGCGCCGAGAATCCCGAACGGTACGGCCATCATGACGGACCCGGGCAGGGTCCACGATTCGTATTGAGCGGCAAGCACGAGAAAAACGATGATCAGCCCGAAGGCGAAAGCGGCCAAGGATGTCGATCCGGATTTCTTTTCTTCAAAGGCCAGTCCCGACCACGCAAAGGTGTAACCCTGCGGCAGCACTTCCCTGGCTGCTTCCTCCATCGCGGCAATGGCTTCGCCGGAACTGTATCCCTGAGAAGCCTGGCCGTTGATCTTCGATGCCGGAAAGCCGTTAAAGTGAGGCAGCAGGTCCGGTCCAGAAACCCAGCGGGTGGTGACAAGCGCCGAAAGGGGCACCATCTCTCCCTGTTTTGACCTGGCATAGAGACGCGTCAGGTCTTCCGGATTCTGCCGGTATTTTGCATCCGATTGAAGGACGACATTCCATATCCGGCTGAATTCGTTGTACTGGCTGACCGTAAGCGAACCGAAATTCGCCTGAATCGTCGCGTAGACATCCTGAACGGAAACGCCCAGGAGGTTCGCTTTGGCGCGGTTCACATCCGCGCTCAACTGCGGTGACGTGGCGCGGAAGGTGGTGTTCAGCCCTGAAAGTTCCGGCCGAAGTTTTGCCTTGGCCAGAAACTGCTGCGTAAGCTCGCCAAGTTTTGTCGCTTCTCCGGCTGCCGTATCCTGAATCCAGAATTCAAAACCGCCCGTCGTTCCGATACCGGGAATGGCCGGCGGCGCCATGGGAATCACCTTACCTTCCGTGATGTCCTGACATTTCTGGTACAGACTGGTCAGGACAGTGCGGGCATTTTCAGCTTTGGCCTTCTTGATTGAATCATAGCGCTCCTCAAAAGGTTTCAGGGTTACAAAAAATGTTCCGGCATTGGTTTTAAATCCGTTGTCAATCAGGCTGTAGCCGGTGAGCTGGGTGCGGTTTTCAACTCCCGGAAGGTTCTTGAAGACGGCATCCACACGGTCCGTGACTTCCTGCGTGCGGTTTAGGCTGGTCGCGTCGGGCATGATGATGGACGTCAGAACGTAGCCTTGATCTTCATTCGGCACAAAGCTTCCGGGAATGTCTTTGAACAGGTAAACAATCAAACCGATCAGGCAGGCCAGGATGACAAAGGCAATGACCACCCGCTTGATGACAAACAGGACAGCGTCCCCGAAGCCGCGGGTGATCGCGTCCACCCCGCGATTGAACCATCCAAAGAAACCGTGTGTCGGCGGCGCAGTGTGTTTCAGAATTACCCCGCACATGGCCGGCGTCAAAGTCAGAGCGATGAAACCGGACACCACGACCGAGATGACGATGGTGATGGCAAACTGTTTGTAAAGCTGTCCAGTGGCGCCCGGCAGGAAGGCAGCGGGGATAAAAACGGACGACATCACCAGGACGACGGCAACGAGGGATCCGGATATTTCCTGCATGGATTTGATAGTGGCCTCTTTGGGCGGGAGATGGTGTTGGGCCATGTTGCGTTCGACATTTTCCACCACAACAATAGCGTCATCCACGACCATACCGATGGCCAGCACCAGGCCGAAGAGCGTGAGCAGATTGATGGAAAATCCCAGCGCCAGCATGCCGGTGAATGTGCTGATCAGCGCTACAACAATTGCCGTGGCACAGATGATCGTGGTCCGTATGCTCTGGAGGAAAAGGAAGACGATAATCACTACGAGAATGATCGCTTCGAACAGCGTGTGAACGACTTCCTTGATTGATAAACGGACAAAGTCGTTCGTGTCCAGAGAGATCGCGTAATCCATTCCACTGGGAAACTGCTTTTTCATATCATTGAGGGCCTTGCGGACCCCTTTGGACACCTCCAGCCCGTTCGCGCCGGGTTGCTGATAAATAGAGATAAGTGTTGCCGGTTTGCCGTTCAACTTGCTGTCCAGAACATACTGCTTCAAACCGACCTCGGTGCGGGCGACATCTTTTAAGTGGACGATGCTGCTGCCGTCCTGATTGGCGCGGAGAATAATCTCGTCGTATTGTGCGGGGTTGCTGAACGGTCGCTGAGTTACCACTGGGAACGTGAGCTGAACAGGTCCGGGGGTGGGCGTTTGCCCAATTTGTCCGGCCCCGTACAAAGCGTTCTGGGATGCGACAGCCTGTTGGATGTCGGTGGTCGTAATGCCCAGGGATGCCATTCGCTGAGGATTCATCCAGATACGGATGGCCTGATCGGGGATACCCATAATCTGCGCCTGTCCGGCGCCGGGAACGCGCTTGATAGCGTCCAGCACGTAGACATTGGCATAGTTTGCAATGTATTCACTGCTGTAACGCTCATCCGGCGAGAAGATGCCAATCAGCATCATGATGGTCGATGCTTTTTTCTGTACGGAAACCCCCTGCTGCAAAACGGCATCGGGCAGCTGGGGTGTGGCGAGGTTGACTCTGTTCTGAACCTGCACCTGGGCAATATCCGGATTGACGTCCAGATCGAAGTAAACGGTAATCATCAAATTGCCGGTGGAGGAACTTGACGATGACATGTACAACATGCCGTCAACACCGTTAATCTGGGCCTCGATCGGCGCGGCAACGGAGTCGGCAAGGGTCTGCGAGTCCGCTCCCGGATATATGGCCTGAACTGTAATCTGGACCGGCGAGATCGTCGGGTACTGTTCGACCGAAAGAACCGACATGGAAACCAGACCAGCGAGACAGATGATAATCGCGATCACTGTGGCAAAAATCGGTCGCTCGATGAAAAATCTGGAGAACATACGGTATGTGTCCTAGTTTATACGACCGTCAAAATCTATTTGCTGTCGGAGTTTATTTGCCGGTTTACTCCTGTGCCGGCTGATACGGCTTGATGGTAACGGGGTTGCCGGGACGCAGCGTCAAACCGCCATCCACGACAATTCGCTCGCCGCTCTTCAGCCCTTCCGATATGAACCAGTCATCACCCTGCCATTCCCCGACTGTCACGGGGCGCATTTCGGCCTTGCTGTCCTTGTCCACGACCCAGACAAAATGACCCTTCGACCCCCGTTGGACGGCCCTCTGAGGAACCAGAACCGCATTGGGACGAATAGCGCCTTTCAAACGGGCCCGAACATACTGGTTAGGCCGCAGGGATCCGTCCGGATTTTCAACGCTCGCCCGAATGGAAAAGGTACCGGTCTCCGGATTATAGGACGGGTCCGCAAAGGTCATGTGTCCGGTGTAAGGATGAATCGATCCGTCCACGAGGATGACTTCTACAATAAACCGATCTGCTTTCGGTGCACGCAGCAGACCTTTTTTGACCTGCGTGCGGAATTTCTGCATTTCATTTTCGGACAGGCTGAAATTTATCCATATCGGCGAGCGAACCGCCACCGTCGTCAGCAGGCTGTTCTGCGGGCTTATATAAGTGCCTTCCGCCTGCAGGGCCGCGCCGCTGATGCCGTTGATGGGAGACGTTATTGTCGTGTAGGAAAGATTCAATTTGGCGGTCTCCACCTGCGCCTTTGCCTGCTCCACAGCGGCCGCCGTTGATGCATGCTGGCCGGTGGCATCATCGAGATCCTTCTGGGAAAGTGCTTTTTGCTCTGCCAGGGGTTTCGTTCGCGCCAGGTTCAGACGGGCCGTCTCAAGGGCGGCCTGCTGTTTGGCAAGGGCCGCGTTGGCCTGGTCCAGTTGCACCTGCAACGGTTTGGGATCCATTTGAAAAAGAACTTGACCCTGCTTCACCACGCTCCCTTCGGTATAGAGTCGCTTATCGAGGAAGCCGCTGACACGCGCCTGGATGTTGACCTGATGCGAACTTTGGGTCAGTGCCACGTACTCAAACTCCACGGGTACATCCTTCTGGACGGTTTCCAGTACGGTGACGGTTGTCGAGGATGGCGTGGATGCCTGTTTTTCTTTACTGCAAGCGGAGAATTGAAGCGCCAGGATGATCATGACCATCGCAGCGACGGGGTATCTAAGATGCCTGATAAGGCTCATGTGATGGCTTTTCTCCATCGAAGAGTCTCTCCTTTTATATTATAAAGCGATGCAACGCCTGCTAAGTTTTCTAGGTACCAGCCTTTCTGCGGCAATTCAATTATTATTTTAACTTTTTTAAAATTTTCAGAAGGCGGCGTTTCGCACGGGAGAGATCTTTTATACCTTGAATGAAGCGAAAACATTGATTAAAAAATGCACATGGAATACAACACATTCAGGCCACATAGTTCTTTGAATTACCATCCTCCAG
>CAYXQK010000124.1:0-6937 GCA_964467445.1 uncultured Syntrophaceae bacterium | reverse complement strand
CGCGAAAGTTCGGCATCGTACTGGTGGCTATGGGAGAAGACGCGAAAATGCACCACCCGGGCCGGAATGTACCGGTAGAGATCATGGAGGGGCTCCGGAGACGTCATCCCGGTCATGGGGTTATAAATATTCACGCGTTTTTCCGTCTGTGCCATCGGATTGAGGGGACGCGGGTCCTGCGTGGCCAGATCGACGCGGAAGTCCATTTTTTTCAATGAGTCCGGAAGATGCTTCCGGAGCTGCCGCTCATATTCGCCCGCCGTGGAAAAAATCATGCCGCGCTGAAGCTGGTCCACGGATATCTCCGTTGAAAAAGACATCTTCCATTTGACCTGCCGGTTATACAGTTTTTCCCACTCCCGTCCCAGTCTCCTTTTCTTGGGATCCGGACTTGCCGGCCATTGCCGGACCTCGTGATACAGGCGCCACTCGTCGCAGGCCAGATAATCATTGAGATGCTTTAGGGGATTCCCCGGCAGGATCAGATTCAGGGTGTCCCGGAAGATTTCCTGCAGATGCAGATCCAGCGCCCGCGTCGTCCGGTGAAAATAGACATTGGTATAGAGATTCAGGCGGGCGTTGAGAAATCGGTTGAGCGCGGAAATCCCCGCCTGATGAAGCGTCAGCCCGTCCCGCGTAAAAAAACTGTAAAAGCGCAGCCGGGCGATATCCACCATATCCAGAGAAAATCCCGTCATATAGGCGTCCCGCTGGACATAATCCAGGTTGTCCACCGTATAAATCCCGGAGAAAAGCTGTCGCAGAAGCTGCAACCACCTGGGCTGGTCATCCTCTTGCTTTCCGGGCATCCGGATCAGATAGGCGAGGTGGCGCGGATCAAGGGATTCCCCGGGAGCAAAAAGACCGGTCGGGCTTCTCTGAATCTGCCGGATCATGCGGCCCAGCTTCCGGATGATGATCTGCTGACCGAGCACCTCGTGGGTCAGCAGATACTGATTGAGAAAATGGTCGTCAAAAAAGTGCCCGTACGGCCCGTGTCCGACATCATGCAGCAGGCCGGCAAGCCGCAGCAGCTCCTCCACATGATTCATGGAAGGCGCATCCCGGCAGACATCGCAGAGGCTTGGATAAAGCGTTTTTCCGAATTCGCCCGCTACATGCATCGTTCCGATGGAATGCTGAAAACGGCTGTGCTCCGCGGCGGGATAGACCCAGCGGGCACTCTGCAGCTGACCGATCCGCCGCAGCCGCTGGAGCCAGGGCGAATCCAGCAGATCCTTTTCCGTCTGTTCCGACGGGAAATCGGCCAGGGGCACCGTAAACGAGGCGTACTGATGGATCGGATCGGCGATCAGCGCCTTTCCCTGATAGACATTCGCGTATTCTAAGGGTTTCTTTTTCATGCGCCGAGACATACCCTATTCCGCGCCAAATATCAAATCCCGATTTCACCTTGACAGAGTGTGCGGCCTTGCGTAGGCTGCGACGGTGTGAAGTAATGAGACCGCACAGGAGGGATGTGAATCATGGGAACAGACAATGTTGTTTTTCTGGAAGTCATCGAATGGTTTGACGAATCGGGGAAGGAGCTGGTTCACCGGATTCCCGGGAAGGGCTCGGGTGAAATCAAATTCGGCGCCCAGTTGACCGTCCGGGAAAGTCAGGCCGCCGTTTTCTTTTACAACGGTCGGGCTTTAGACGCCTTCGGCCCGGGCCGGCACACCCTCAAAACGGCCAACATCCCCGTCCTGACGAAGATGCTGAGCCTGCCATGGGGCATGACGAGCCCCCTGCGCGCGGAGGTCTATTTCACGAGCATGAAGGTCTTCCCCAATCTGAAATGGGGCACCCGGGACCCCGTGGCCTTTCGGGATGCGGAACTGGGGCTGATCCGGCTGCGGGCCTTTGGCATGTTCAATATCCGGATTCTTCAGCCGGTGCTTTTCATCAACAGCCTGGTGGGGACACAGGGCGTCTATACCACCGAAGAGATTGAAGAATACCTGAGCCAGGTCATCGTTTCCCGGTTCAACGATTTTATGGGCGAACATATCGATACGATCTTCAATCTGCCGGCCCGGTACAACGAATTTTCCGAGGAACTGAAAAAATCGCTCCAGGATGATTTCAGCCGGTTTGGTCTGGGACTGGCCGATCTGTACATCAATTCCATTACACCGCCGCCGGACGTGCAAAAGGCGATTGACGACAAGAGCCGGCTGGGCGTCTTTGACGATCTGAACAAGCTGCTCAAGATGAAGGCGGCCATGGCCATGGAAACCGCCTCGCAGACACAGGGGGAGGCCGGCGCGGGCATGGGCCTTGGCATGGGATTCATGATGCCGGCCATGTTTGCCGACGCTTTGCGGGCCGGTCCTGCTGCGCAGGGCCGGCAGAGCGCCCCGACAGAATCCACTTGCCCCGGCTGCCGGCAGGAGGTTCCCCGCGAAGCCAGGTTCTGTCCCCACTGCGGCCATCAGATTCTTGTCTTTCAGCAGTGTACCCAGTGCGGCAGCAATCTTCCGGCCGATGCCCGATTCTGCTTCCAGTGTGGCCGTGCCGTCGAAACAAAACCATTATCCAGGGTGTGCCCGAAATGCGGATATGACAATCTGTTCAGCGCCGCATTCTGCAACCAGTGTGGTGAACGAATTTCACAATCATCGTCTTCCTGGGAAAATGGTCGTCCTCTTAGCGGAAAAGATTTTTGAGACGCGGCGAAGCCATTTTTCAAAGGTCTCGATTCAGGTCTATGAGCGATGGTGTTGCGTATAACGATTGACAATTTCATGTGATATGGTATGAGGCAACCATGCTGGCCCAGATCAAGAAATACATCATTGCGACCCGTCCCTGGTCATTCACGATGTCCCTCATGTCCGTCACCGTCGGCATGCTGCTGGCCGCCGAGGAGGGTCCGATTCTGTGGCAATGGTTTGCCGTAACGGCCATCGGAATCACGCTTTTTCATGCAGCCGCCAACGTCATCAACGATTATTACGACACCCTGTACAAGATCGATCAACCGGATTCGCCCACGGCGAAATACCGTCTCCATCCGATCCTGTCGGGAATGCTGACGCCGCGCCAGCTCTTACGGCAAGCGATCGTTCTGTTCGCTCTGACGTTTGTTATCGGCATCACGACGGCGCTGCTTCGTTCAACCCACATCCTGTGGATCGGCCTTGTCGGGCTGCTGACGAGCTTCTACTATACGGCCGGGCCGGCGAAGCTCAAGCATCGCGCCCTGGGCGAGTTTGCCGCCTTCATGATGTGGGGGCCGTTCATGGTTGAGGGCGCTTATGCGGTTCAACGCCAGATGCTCTCCCTGAAGGCGCTGGTCCTGTCGATTCCGTTCGGGATCCTCGTGGCGCTCGTTCTGCTTGCAAACAACATGCGGGACATTGACCATGACGCCCGGCAGAATGTCAAGACACTGGGCATCATTCTGGGAATCCGGGGGAGTTATATTCTTTTTGCAGGTCTGGTTTTGGCCGCGTATGCCAGCGTGCTCGGGATGATGATGGCGGGCATCCTGAGTCTGTGGGGTTTTCTGATTTTTCTGTCGTTGCCAAGCGCATGGAATCTTTTAAGAACCTTTAAACAAAAAATCCCCGATATGGCCGACGCCCTGACGGCAAAATTCGATACGGTCTTCGGAATCCTTCTGATTGCCGCCATTCTCATGCAGGCGGTGGTGCGTCTGTAAGCGGCTTCGGCTGCTTGCGAGGTTGTCATGGCGGTAGACCAAGCGAACTGGAAAGCGGAGCTTAATGGTTATCAAATCGAACACCAGTGTCCCCAGTGCGGGGCGCCTGTTCTGCTGGATGAAACCGACCGCCTTCTGGCCTGCCCTTTCTGCCGGACGAGACTCTATCTCGTAACGCCGGACTATTTCCGCTACCGCATTCCGGCGCCGGAAGAACAGGGAAAAGACATGCTCTATCTGCCCTACTGGCGGCTGAAGGGGGCTTCGTTCTGCGTACAGGGGGATGAGATCAGACCCCGCTTTATCGATACCAGCATCCTGGCGGCAGACGGCGCGGGGCTGCCGCACTCTCTGGGCTTGAGGCCGCAGACTCTGAAGCTGAAGTTCGCCTCCCCTGACATGACGGGCCGGTTTCTCGAAGCCCGCCTGACGTCCCAATCCGTCATTCCGGCCATCGACGCTTCAGATCCCGGGGGAAAGACCTTCTACCGCGCTTTCATCGGTGAAGTGACCAGCCTGGTCTATGCGCCGGCCTATTGCGAAAACGGAACCCTGTACGACGCCCTGCTTAAAAGACCCCTCGCAGCATGGCCGGATGAGCCCCCCACGGCTGCCGACGACAAGCCGCCGAACTGGCAGATCCGATTCATTCCGACGCTGTGTCCCCGATGCGGCTGGGATCTGCAGGGAGAAAAGGACGTCCTCGTGCTGACCTGTAAAAACTGCGACTCCGCCTGGCAATGCTCCGGAGAAGCGTTGACGGAAGTGCCTTTTGCGGTATTGAGAGCCGCCGCCAAAAAAGAGATCGTCTATATGCCTTTCTGGCGCATGAAACCGCGCGCCGAGGGCATTGCCCTGAACTCCTATGCGGATCTGATCCGGCTGGCAAACCTGCCAAAGGCCGTGAATCCAGCTTTCGAGTCTGTCCCGATTTATTTCTGGTCACCCGCCTTCAAGGTAAATCCGGCGCTTTTTCTGCGCTGGTCGCGCCAGATGACCGTCTATCAGCCCGAGGGAAAAACCGTCGACACGTTTGCCGGCGCATCCTGCTACCCCGTCACTCTGGCCGGCCAGGAGGCCGTGGAAGGCATGAAAATCACGCTGGCCGAACTGATGGTCGACAAGCGCCTGATGTACCCGCGTCTGACAGACATGCGGTTTTCCGCAGAGGAAATCATGCTAGTGTATCACCCCTTTTTGGTCGGCCCCCGTGAATTGATCCACGAAACCATGCATTCAACCCTGGACCGGATGGCTCTGAATTATGGCGCCTACATGTAACATTTTGAAATATTTTATCTTTTCTATAATCGTCGGGTTAATCGCCTTGCATCCCGCACCCGGTCCCGGGCAGGATCAAAAGGCCGGGAGCGTTTCTGAGAAGACGCGGACGGCGGCAACTTCCAGGAAAGAGCCGCCCCTGCTGGTCAGAAATATCTATGTAAAATTCGAACCGGCGGGGCACGAGAAGGTTTTTATCGATTTCAGCCGGGAGGTCGCACCGGAAATATCCAGCATTGGAGGAAAGGACCCGAGAATTGTCGTCGACATAAAAAATGTGCTGTCCATCCGCCAGGGAATCAAAAAAATCGAGGTCCAGGGAAAGCTGATCCGGCAGGTCCGTTCCAATCTGGATCTTTCATCCCGCAGGTTGCGCATTGTCGTGGATCTCGCGCCTTTTAGGAACTATGAAGTCGAGCCGGTTTTCTACAAGGCGGAAAAGATTTACATGATCGATATCTCGGAAGGTTCAGACGGACAAAAAAGGTAATAACCTGCGGACGGCCGGGATCCGCAGAGATCCAGCGCTCAGGGCTTCATGACCAGCTTCTGCTCTCCGGTGGGCACGTACCACCGGATGAAGTTATGGCCGATCCCCAATGGCGCCGCCTCGATCCCCCGGAAACGTTTCTGGATGATCGGCAGCGCGTCCGGGACATAAAGAAACAGATAGGGCTGATCCTCGGCCAGGATTTCCTGGATCCGGTCATAACATTTCTTCCTGAGCTTCTGATCAAAAGTGCTTCGTCCCTTCTCGAGCAGGTCATCCACTTCCACGTTCCTGTAGCCGATGAAATTGAGTTCGTCGGGCCTGGTTTTACTGGAATGCCAGACATCGTAGATATCCGGGTCCATGGAGACCGTCCAGCCCAGGATCGTCGCGTCAAACCGGCTCTTCTTGACAAAATCGTTTACGAACGCGGCCCACTCCACGACTCTGATTTTTACGGTGATGCCCACTTCGGCAAGCCGCCTCTGAATGATTTCAGCGCATTTCGCCCGAATCTCGTTCCCCTGATTGGTAATGATTTCAAAGACAAAGGGCTCTCCGTCTTTTTCCAGGACGCCGTCACCATTCGCATCCCGCCAGCCGGCCTCCGCCAGCAGCGCTCTGGCTTTCTGCGGATCATAGGGGTAGGTCCTGACCCGGTCGTTATACGCCCAGGTTCCGGGTTTGTAAGGGCCGGTGGCCTCCCGGGCCAGTCCAAGCATGATGCCGTCGATGATCTCCTGCTTGTTGACGGCGTGCGCAATGGCCTGGCGGACCCGTTTGTCCGAAAATATGGGTTTGCGCAGATTGTAGCCCAAATAGGCATAGGAAAAGGACAGATAGCGATACTTATTGAAATTCTTCCGGAAAAGGTTATTTTCCGTCTGTCGCGTGTATTGCAGCGGCGTGAGGCCCATGCGGTCAATGTTGCCGGCGCGCAACTCCAGAAACATGGTCGCCGTGTCGGGTATGATGCGCGTGACATGGCCGTCGATATAGGGACGTCCTTCAAAATAGTCCGGATTGGCTGTCAAAACGATTTTCTGGCCCGTGATCCATTCCTTGAATTGATACGGGCCTGTCCCGACAGGACGGCGGGCGAGCGGCGACCGCGTGATGTCTTTCCCCGCGAGCAGATGTTTCGGCAGAATGGAGGACCCCCAGCTCATCAAAGCAGGGGCGAAAGGCCGGTCATAGGTGACCCGGAAGGTATGGGGATCGAGCACTTCGGCCTTTTTAACCTTCAGAAAGTCACCGGCATAGGCCGTCGGCGTTTTGGGATCGATGGTGACCTCGTAAGTGTACAGGACATCCTCCGCCGTAAACGGGTGGCCGTCATGCCAGCGGACCCCCTTTCTGAGATGAAAGGTGATCGCGAGACCATCCGGGGAGATGTCCCAGGATTCCGCCAGATCACCGACCACATTGATATCCTTGTCGTATTTGACCAGTCCGTTATAGACCTTTCCGGCGACTTCATGCGATGCGCTGTCCGA